>JBOICR010000139.1:0-2029 GCA_050740195.1 Nevskiaceae bacterium
CTTTGCAGGCGCGCCGCGACCGCTTCGGGCGATGACGGGTCGGGGACATTCCGCAGCGCCTTCCACGCCGGATCGCCCCAGTCGGCGCCCTGGTGAGTGAAGTTGTGCGGCTCGTAGAAGTGGAAGCTGTAGACGACGTTCGGGTCGGCGAGCGGCTTCAGCACTTCGAGTTCCGCGATCCCCGCGTAGCCATGCCCCGACACGACCAGCGTGTGCCTGGGCGCCACCGCGCGGATTTCGGTAACGAGGTGTCGCAGCAGCGCGCGCGAGGCGGCGGAGTCCGCCGTTTCGGGCTCGTTCAGCGGCTCGAACGCGAGCCTGTCAGGCGGCAGGTCGCGCAGCGCGCCGGCCAGCCAGCGCCAGAACCCCGCGAGCGCGACGCGGTCGGCTTCGCTCGCGACGACGCGCGCCTTCGGCTCGGGTGGCAGCTGGACGGCCAGCACCACGAGCAGGTCCGCCTTCTGCGCGGCAGCAATCGCCGCGCGCAGTTCCTTGAGCGCCGGCGCGCGCGGCAGGCCGCGCTCGTCCACCAGCGCCGCCGGGTCCACCGGCACGCGTACGTGTGCCAGGCCGAGCGCCTTGATGCGCTTCCAGTCGGCGGCGTCGGGCGCGTAATCCGGCTGCGCGACGCCGTGCTGGAGCCAGTTCGAAAGGTTCACGCCGCGCGTCAGGCGCGCCAGCGCGGCCGGGCGGGGGATCGCGGCCTCGGCCGGCGGCGGCGCGTGCTGGGACCGCCACATCGCGAGGCCCGCGATGGCGAGGAACGCGAGCGCCGCCCAGGTGCGCAAGCGCATCATGCGAGGTGCTGCGCCAGGAATTCCGGCACGCGCTCCTCGAGCCACCAGCGTGGCGTGAGGTACGGCCCGGCGGCGCAGAAACCGACGTGCCCGCCGTGCGTGCACAGCTCGATGGTCAGGTTCGGCGGAAGCTGCGCGGCCTTCGGCACCACGTCGGCGGTCATGAACGGGTCGTCCGCGGCGTGGATTTCCAGCGCCGGCACCGCGATGCCGCGCAGGTATTGCGCGCTGGAGCTTTGCGCGTAGTAGTCCTCCGCGTCGCGAAAGCCGTTCAGCAGCGCGGTCGCGGCGCTGTCGAAGTCGAAGAAATCCTTCGAGCGCATGATCCGGTCGAGGTCGATCGGCAGCGGCGTCCTGGCGTGCTTGCGCTGGATCATGCGCTGCAGCTCGCCCATCAGGCGCCGCTGGTACACGCGCGAGAACCCGGTGCGCAGCTTCTCGGCGCAGGCGCGCAGGTTGAACGGCACGCACACCGCGACCGCTGCGGCGAGCGGCGCCCGCGCGCCTTCTTCGCCCAGGTATTTCATCAGCACGTTGCCGCCGAGCGACCAGCCGACCGCGAGCAGCGGCGTGCCGGGCTCGGCCGCGCGCAGCATCGCCAGCAGCTCGCGCAGGTCCTGGGTGTCGCCCTGGTGGTAATGGCGCGTCAGGCGATTGGGCTCGGCGCCCGCGCCGCGGAACTGCAGGATGACGACGCGCCAGCCCCTGGCCAGCATCCGGCGCGCGAGCCCGCGCGCATATTTGGAATCGAAGCCGCCGGTCAGGCCGTGCAGGAGAACGGCCAGGGGCCCTTGCTTCGGGTTATCGGCGCACCAGCCCAGGTCGACGAAGTCGCCGTCCGGCAGTTCGCGCCGCTCGATACGCAGCTCGAGCTCGGGCGTCGGCCGCAGCAGCGGCACCAGCGTCTGCAGGTGCGCGTTGCGCAGCAACGGGTGCGGCACGAACGCGCCGCGAACGACGCGCCCGTGCAGCGAAGGCATGACACGCTCGGGCTCACGCATGCGGGCTATTGGACAACAAATCCCCTCAGCTCGTTTGCCCGGCGTCGGTCATTGGGCCCGCCGAGCTACATGGCTCGCTCGATGCCGCGCTGCTCGGCGGGCTCAATGACCTCGCACGGTCGAACTGTGCGATCGGGCAGGGGCCGGTGTGCCCAATGACCTCGCAGGATCGAGCAGTGCGATCGGCAGGGGGCCGGTGTGCCCGGCGAGCGGAAGTAAAGCGCAGCCGAA
>JBOICR010000140.1:0-2336 GCA_050740195.1 Nevskiaceae bacterium
TTCCGCCGGCTCGGGCTGTTTACCGCCTACGCCGAGGGCTGGGCGCTGTACGCCGAGCGCCTGGCCTGGGAGCTCGGCTTCGAGAAGGACCCGATGGACGACCTCGGCCGCCTGCAGGACGAGATGCTGCGCGCGGTGCGCCTGGTGGTCGACACCGGCATGCACGCCAGGCGCTGGACCCGCGAGCAGTCGATCGACTACATGCTCGCCAAGACCGGTCAGCCGGAAGTCGACGTGGTCGCCGAAGTCGAGCGCTACCTGGTGGCGCCGGCGCAGGCGCTGGCCTACAAGACCGGCATGCTGAAGATCCTCGAGTTGCGCGAGAAATCCCGCGCCACGCTCGGCCCGGCGTTCGACCTGCGCAAGTTCCACAACGTCGTGCTGGTCAACGGCGCCATGCCGCTGCCGGTGCTGGAACAGCTGGTGCTCGGCGCAGGACCCTGAAGCCGCTGCCGCGGGCGCCCCGACGGGGTCGGTAGGCTAGACTCGCGGGAGGAACACGGGGGACCTGAATGGAGCTGCGCTCCGTTCTCGCTGAAAGTGCGCTGTTCGCGAGCCTGCCGCCGGCGGCGCTCGACGCGCTCGCCGCACTGGCCGCGCCGATCAGCCTGCGCAGCGGCGAGCGGCTGTTCTCCGAGGACGAGCCGGCCGAGCACCTCTACATCGTCGCCACCGGGCGGCTGCGGGTGATGATCCGCGGCCAGCTCGCCGGGCTGGTCGCCGCGCTCGAGCCGATCGGCGAGATCGGCCTGCTGTCCGGCGAGAAACGCACCGCCACGGTCGAGGCGATTCGCGACAGCCAGCTGATCCAGATCCGCCGCGACGAGCTGATGCAGTTCCTGATCGCCAACCCCTCGGCGCTGGTCGCCATCACCCGCGTGCTGATCGGCCGGCTGCGCCAGAACCGGCGCGAGCAGACCCGGTCGTCGGCACGCAGCGCCCGCACCTTCGCCGTGATCCCGGGCACGCCCGGCGTCGACGCCGCGCAGGTGGCCCGCGCCCTGCACCAGCGGCTGTCCGGCCTCGACACCTGCCTGCTGCTCGACGAGGCGACGGTGGACCGCGAGCTCGGCGAGGCAATGGGATCGACCCCGCTGGGCGACAGCGACGGCAACGCGCGGCTGGTCGAGTGGCTGAACCGGCTCGAGCGCAATCACCGCTACCTGGTGTACTGCGCCGGGGCCGAGGCCGGACCCTGGGCGCGACGCTGCATGCGCCAGGCCGACCGTGTGCTGGTGGTGCTGAAGGCCGACGAGACGCCGGCGCTGACGCCGATGCTCGACACGCTGCGGCGCTCGGGCATCCTGGCGATGGTCGAGCTGCTGATCCTGCGCCCTCCCGGCGCCGGCGGCGGCGCCATCACCGCGTGGAAGGCGCACGCCGAGGCGCGCGCGCACTACTTCCTGCGACCCGACAATCCGGACGACCTCGCCGCGCTCACGCGCCAGCTCACCGGCCGCGCCATCGGCCTGGTGCTCGGCGGCGGCGGCGCGCGCGGCTTCGCGCACCTGGGCCTGCTGCGCGCGTTCGAGGAGCGCGGCATGAAGATCGACCTGGCCGGCGGGTCTTCGATGGGGGCGCTGATCTCGGCGCTGGTCGCCATGGGTTACAACAGCCACGAGATCGTGCCGCTGCTGCGCGATACGTTCGTGACGCACAACTACCTGAACGACTACATGTTCCCGCGCATCGCGCTGATCAAGGGCCGCAAGTTCCTGCGACGCCTTCGCGAGATTTTCGGCGAGCAGATGATCGAGCACCTGCGCATGCCGTGGTTCTGCGTATCCACCAACCTCACGCGCGGCACGGCGATGGTGCACGACGCCGGGCCGCTGGAGATGTGGATCGCGGCCAGCATGGCGGTGCCCGGCATCGCGCCGCCGGTGGTCTACAAGGGCGAACTGCTGGCCGACGGCGCGGTGGCCAATTCGCTGCCGACCGACATCATGCAGGCCCTCGAGCGCGGACCGATCGTGGCGTCGAACGTCTCGACCGAGGGCGACATCCGCGCGCCCGGCATCGAGGGGCCGGACCCGGAGGGATTGCTGAACTGGCCCGGGCCCGGCGAGCCGCCGAACCTGCGCGACATCCTGTTCCGCACCGCGACCATGACCAGCGAGAGCGGCACGCGCGCGCGCGCCGCCAACGCCGACCTGTACGTGCGCATGCCGGTGCTCGGCATCGGCATGTTCGACTGGAAGCGCATGGACGAGATCGTCGAGCGCGGCTACGCGCACGCGAAGGAAAAGCTGGCGGAGGCGGTGGAGAAGAAACTGCTGGGTTGAGCCCGCCGCTGCGCGGGGAGAGGGAACTACAGGCCGCGGATGACCTTGAAC
>JBOICR010000141.1:0-4286 GCA_050740195.1 Nevskiaceae bacterium
TCCTTGCCGATCACGCGGTGGTACCACATCCAGGCCTCGGGATTGATCGGCTCGCCGACCGTCCCGAGCAGGCGCAGCCTCGACAGGTCGTATTTGTTCGGGAATTCCTCGCCGGCCTTGGCCAGCGCGCGGATCGCGGTCGGCGCCGTGTAGAAGATCGTGACCTTGTGGTCCTGGCAGATCTTCCAGAAGCGCCCGGCGTCCGGGACCACCGGCGCGCCCTCGTACATGACGATGGTCGCTCCGTTCGACAGCGGCCCGTAGCAGACGTAGCTGTGGCCGGTGACCCAGCCGACGTCGGCGGTGCACCAGAAGATGTCGTCGTCGCGGATGTCGAACACCCATTGCATCGTCAGGTGCACGCCGAGCAGGTAGCCGGCCGTCGAGTGCTGGATGCCCTTGGGCTTGCCGGTCGAGCCCGAGGTGTACAGCAGGTACAGCGGATGCTCGGCCTCGACCCATTCCGGCGCGCACTCGGCCGGCTGTGTGGCCGTCAGCTCGTGCCACCAGACGTCGCGGCCCTTCTGCATCGGCACGTCGTGCTTCGTGCGCTGGTACACGATCACCTTCTCGATGGTCTTGCTGCCGCCGGTCAGCGCCTCGTCGGCAGCCTTCTTCAGCTCGACGATGTTGCCACCGCGGTGCGCGCCGTCGGCCGTGATCAGCAGCTTGGCGCCCGCATCCTCGATGCGGTCTTTCAGCGACTGCGCCGAGAAGCCGCCGAACACCACGGAATGGATCGCGCCGACGCGCGCGCAAGCTTGCATCGCGATCACCGCTTCCGGTGTCATCGGCAGGTAGATGTTGACCCGGTCGCCCTTCTTCACGCCGAGCGACTTCAGGCCGCTGGCGAGCTTGCAGACTTCGGCGTGCAGCTGGCGGTAGGTGAGCTTGCGTACCTCGCCTTTCTCGCCCTCGCCGATGATCGCGACCTTGTCGCCGCGCCTGTCGAGGTGCCGGTCGAGGCAGTTCCACGAGGCGTTCAGCGTGCCGTCGGTGAACCAGCGGTAATTCGGCGCCTTCGACTCGTCGAGCACGACCGAGAAGGGTTTCTGCCAGTTGATCTCGGTGTGCGCCAGGCGCGCCCAGAAGCCGGCGTGGTCGGCCTCGGCCGCCTGCCGCAGGCCCTGGAGCCGCGCGGCGTCGACGCGGGCCTTGGCTAC
Source organism: Nevskiaceae bacterium (assembly GCA_050740195.1). Lineage (GTDB taxonomy): Bacteria > Pseudomonadota > Gammaproteobacteria > Nevskiales > Nevskiaceae > JACPFV01. The sequence goes on from JBOICR010000141.1 coordinate 1,164, forward strand.
GAATTCCGGGCGGGGCGGGAACTTGCGCGTCTCGTGCAGAACGGATTCGAGGTCCTGGTCGGCCACGGCTGGCTCCTGCTGCGGGAGCGCCATCATAATCCGCAGATGCACTACCGCCACAGCTACCACGCGGGCAACTTTGCCGACGTGTTCAAGCACGTCGTGCTGTGCGGCCTGCTGGCCGCGCTGTCGCGCAAGGACAAGCCGTGGTGCTACGTCGAGACGCACGCCGGCGCCGGCGCCTACGACTTGCAGGGCGAGGGCGCCACGCGCACCGGTGAATGGCGCGACGGCATCGGCCGCCTGCACGGCCTGTCCGGCGCGCCGCCCCTGCTGCAGGCGTATCTCGATGTCGTGCACGGCCTGAACGGCACCGGCGCGCTGCGCCACTATCCCGGCTCGCCACTGTTCGCGCAGGCGCTGGCGCGCGAGCGCGACCGGCTGGTGCTGTGCGAGAAAATCCCCGAGATCGCCGCCGAGCTGCGCGCGAACCTGAGGGGCGAGCGGCGCGCGACCATCCATCATCGCGACGGCCACGAGGCGCACGCGTTGCTGCCGCCGGCCGAGAAACGCGGGCTGGTGCTGGTCGACCCGCCGTTCGAGCGGCCCGACGAGTTCGAGGCGGCGGGCGAGCTGGTCGAGAAATCACTCGGCCGCTTCGCCGGCGGGATCTACGCGATCTGGTACCCGCTGAAGAACCGCCACGCCGCCGGGCGCTTCGAGCGCCGTGTGGCGCGCGCTTGCGACGAGCCGGCGCTGCGCCTGGCGTTTGAGACCGGCGCGCCGGGCGAGGGGCAAATGCGCGCCTGTGCCGTGCTGGTGGTCAACCCACCGTTCGGGCTGGAGGCGGAAATCGCGCCGGCCGGAAAAGCGCTGGCCCGGCTGCTCGCCCGGGGCCCGCGGCCGGCATTCGAGGCGCGGCCGCTGACCGGGGCGAGTGCGTGAGCGAAGCCAAGTCCCTGCAGCGCGGCCAGTACCTCGAGCTGCTGCGCGATGGCCATTGGGAATTCGTGCGGCGCGTGAACGCGCGCGGGGCCGTGTTCGTCGTTGCCGTGACCGAAGCGCGCGAACTGGTGCTGGTCGAGCAGTACCGCGTGCCGGTCGGGGAGCGCGTGTTCGAGCTGCCGGCCGGGATTTATGGCGACTCCGAATCGCCGACGAACGAGACGCCCGAGCAATGCGCGATACGCGAGCTCGAGGAGGAGACTGGCTATCGCGGCAAGGCGGCGAAAGTCCTGCTGTATGGCCCGGTCGCGCCCGGGCTGACTGACGAGATGATGTACCTCGTCCGCGTCGCCGGCCTGACCCGGGTGCACGGCGGCGGGGGCGTCGGCACCGAGGAAATCACCGTGCACGCCGTGCCGCTGAAAACCGTCGCTGGCTGGCTCGAGCGCAAGCGCGAAGAGGGCTTCCAGGTCGAACCGCGGATCTACGCGGCGCTGTATTTCATCGAAGCGACGACGTCGGCGGTGCTGGCGCCACGCAAGAAGCGCGGCTAGTCGGGAGCACGAATGTTCGAATCGGTCGAGAAGGGGCCCACGGTCACGAAGGCCGCGTTCGAAAAGCAGGCGCGCAAGCTGCAAGCCGAACTGCTGGAGGCGCAGCGCGAACTGCGCGAAGTCAAGGTGCCCGTCATCGTCATCGTTTCGGGCGTCGAGACCGCTGGCAAGAGCCAGGCGGTCAAGCGCCTGAACGAGTGGCTCGACGCGCGCAACGTGCAGTCGGTCGCGTTCTGGGACGAGAGCGACGAGGAGCGCGAGCGCCCGTTCCAGTGGCGCTTCTGGCGCCAGCTGCCGGCCGGCGGCACGATCGCGATCCTGTTCGGCTCCTGGTACACCCAGCCGATCGTGCAGCGCGCCCACAAAGACATCAGCCGACGCCGCTACGACGACGAGCTGGCCGGCATCGCCGCGCTTGAGCGCACGCTGACCGATAACGGCGCGCTGCTGGTCAAGCTGTGGTTCCATGTCTCGAAGAAGGAGCAGAAGCGACGGCTGAAGGACATCGCCAAGGTGCAGAAGCGCCAGCTCACGCCCTACGAAAAGGCCTACTCAAAGCAATACGACCGTTTCCTGCGAGTGTCCGAGGAAGCGATCCGCGCAACCGATGGCACACAGGCGCCGTGGCACCTGATCGATGCGACCGACCGGCAGCACCGTGAGCTTGCGGCCGGCCGCGTCCTGCTCGAGGCAATCCGCGAGCGCCTGAAGGCGAAGCAGGCGGTTCCCCCGTCCCCCAGGAGGGGCCGGTTCGCGTCCGTGCTCGACACGGTCGACCTTGCCGCGAAGGCCGACGCGCGCAACTACCCGGAGAAGCTCGAGAAGTACCAGGCGCGCCTGAACAAGCTGGCGTGGCGCGCGCGCGAGCAGAAGGTCTCGACCGTCCTGATGTTCGAAGGCTGGGACGCGGCGGGCAAGGGCGGCGCAATCCGGCGCGTCGTCGCCGCGATCGACGCACGCCTGGTCCGGGTCATCCCGATCGCCGCGCCGACCGACGAGGAGCGCGCGCACCACTATTTGTGGCGCTTTTGGCGGCACCTGCCGCGCGGCGGTTATTTCACGATCTACGACCGCTCCTGGTACGGGCGCGTGCTGGTCGAGCGCGTCGAGGGGTTCGCGCAGCCGCACGAGTGGCGCCGCGCCTACGCCGAGATCAACGAGTTCGAGCGCCAGCTCACCGACCGCGGGATTTGCCTGTGCAAGTTCTGGCTTCATGTCAGCCCCGAGGAGCAGCTGCGACGCTTCAATGAGCGCGCCAGGACCGAGTACAAGAAGCACAAGATCACCGAGGAGGACTGGCGTAACCGCGACAAGTGGGGCGCCTACACGCAGGCCGTCAACGAGATGGTCGCGCGCACCAGCACGGACCCGGCGCCGTGGACGCTGGTCGCGGCCAACGACAAGAAGCTGGCGCGGCTGACGGTGCTGAAAACAGCCTGCGACGCGCTGGAGAGGGCGCTCGATCGCCCGGGGCGACACGTTCCGCGTTACCCTATGCGCCTTCAAGCCGGGGGTGCTCGCGCGAGCGGGCTGAGAACAAACCCTTGGAACCTGGCCGGGCGACCGGCGTAGGGAGCGCTTGCCGGGACGGGCGCGCTCCGCCACGAGATGCAGCCATGAGCGC
>JBOICR010000142.1:0-2909 GCA_050740195.1 Nevskiaceae bacterium
GGTTACAACCTAGGTTACATTGTTGCTCTGCTTGGTCTGCGAGCGTTTTTCTTCGTCCGCCTTGGTCTCAATTCCGGAAGTCGTGCGGGACCGCGGCCACGGCGGGAATGCGCCAACGAACGAACCCGCTCTCGCGGGAAGGTCTGTCGGCGGGGTAGTGGGGCTGTGCATCTGACGGCGTGACGGGCGGGGTCTCCCGGCTTGAGGATCAAGGGGTTCCAAACCTCAACCTCAAAACAGGAGCCCCCGATGACCGAGATGGCCATCAGCCCGCTGCGGCGGCGCATGATCGAGGACATGAGCGTCCGCAATTTCACCGCCGACACCCAGCGGGATTACATCCGCGCCGTCAAGAAGCTCAGCGCTTTCCTGGGGCGATCGCCGGACACAGCCACGCGTGAGGACCTGCGGCGTTTCCAGCTGCATTTGACCGAGAACTGCGTAGGTCCGCCGACGATCAACGGCACGGTGACGGCGCTGCGGTTCTTCTTCAACGTGACGGTCGACCGAGCCGATGTCACCAAGCCGCTGACCTTTGTCGCCGAGCCGCGCAAGATCCCCGTGGTCCTCGATCCCGAGGAGGTGGTGCGCTTTCTGGAGGCGGCGCCCGGGCCGAAGTACAAGGCGGCGTTCGGCGCGGCCTATGGCGCCGGCCTGCGCGTATCGGAAGTCGCATCGCTGAAGGTCTCCGACATCGACTCCAGGCGCATGATGATCCGCGTCGAGCAGGGCAAGGGGCGCAAGGATCGCTACGCCATGCTCTCGCCGTTGCTTCTTGCTCTCCTGCGCGACTGGTATCGCATCGCGCGGCCGCGGGTTTGGCTGTTCCCAGGCCGCGATCCGCTGCAGCCGCTGACGACGCGCCAGCTCAATCGCGCCTGTCATGCCGCCGCCCGCATGGCCGAGATCACCAAGCGGGTGACGCCGCACACGCTGCGCCACAGCTTCGCCACCCACTTGCTCGAGCAGAACATCGACATCCGCGTGATCCAGGTGCTCCTGGGTCACGCCAAGCTCGACACCACCGCGCTCTACACCCGCGTCGCCACCAACACGATCCGCGCGGTGATGAGCCCACTCGATCGCCTGACGCCGCTGCGGCCAAAGAGAGAAGAGCCGCCAGCATAGCGCGGCGGGACCCTTGTCCCGCCCAACTCTGGAGGTCGCGGATATCTTCCGCGACCATGGTCCCGCCTGGCGTCGTGCCAATGCCGGGCACGTCAGCCTCGGCCAATTGAAGGTGATGAGCGCCATCGAGAGCTGCCGCACGGCAGCCCTCGGCGGGCATGTTGCGCGTTGCGAGGACTGCTCGCATACGGCCATCGCCTACAACAGCTGCCGCAACCGGCATTGCCCCAAGTGTCAGGGTGCCGCCGCCAAGGAATGGCTCGCCGAGCGTCAGGCCGAACTGCTCCCCGTCAGCTACTTCCATGTCGTCTTCACGCTGCCGGCGGCCGTCGCCGACATCGCCTACCACAACAAGGCCGTGATCTACGACATGCTGTTCAAGGCATCCGCCGAGACCATGATCACGATCGCAGCCGATCCAAAACATCTCGGCGCCCGCATCGGGATGACCTCGGTGCTGCACAGCTGGGGCTCGGCCATGACCCACCATCCGCATGTCCATATGATCGTGCCCGGCGGCGGCATCGCGCCTGATGGCGAGCGCTGGATCTCCTGCCGGCCGAACTTCTTCCTGCCCGTGCGGGTGCTCTCAAGTCTGTTCCGCAGGCTGTTCCTTGCAATGCTCGCCGCCGCCCACGCGGCTGGCCGTCTCCAGTTCTTCGGCAACCACGCCCATCTCGCCGACGCGCAAGCCTTCGCAGCCTTCCTGGCGCCGCTGAAGAAGACCAAGTGGTTCGTCTATGCCAAGCGCCCCTTCGCCGGGCCGAAGGCCGTACTGGCCTACCTGTCGCGTTACACCCACCGGGTCGCCATCTCCAATCGTCGCCTGATCTCAGTCGATGACAGGGGCGTGACCTTCAAGGTCAAGGATTACCGGATCGAGGGACCTGGTCGCTACAAGACCATGACGCTTGACGTGGCCGAGTTCATCCGCCGCTTCCTGATCCACGTCCTGCCGAAGCGGCTTCATCGGATCCGCCATTACGGCCTGTTCGCTAACGGCGGGCGCGCCGACAACATCGCCCGCATCCGCCAACTGCTCACCGTGCCGGCGCCGCCAGATCAGCCTGCCGATGCCCAAACCGTCGACGCCAGCGAACCGAGAACCTTGGCCCACCCATGCCCATGCTGCGGCGGCCGCATGATCATCATCGAGACCTTCCAGGCCGGCTCAGAGCCACGGCACCGGCCGACCGCGCCTCTCGTCGCAATCAGGATCGACACCTCATGAGCCCAAGCGCCACACCCTTCACCCCTGCCGCCGAGCGCGTCCCTCGCTGGTCATCGACTGGCCGCGCCAGGCCTCGGCCGGACAGCTGTCCGGCATTGCTTCCGACCCCGCTCTCATCCCAGAGAGCCATCATCATGGGTGCTCAAGCCAAGTCGAGCCGCCCCGCCAGCAGGCGCAATCACCCGACCGCCACGCCCCCGCGCCTCGCGGCCACCCCCATCGCCGCGGTCAAATCGCCATAGCGCGTGGCGGCGTCAGCCCTTCACTTCCCGCGGGTTCCTTCCCTGGAGGCTTTCCGACGACGGCCCCAGTGCCCGCCCCGTCGTCGCGATCGGCCGTCATCCGAAACCCTTCACAACAGCGCGCGTGCGCCGATCGGGGGCCGGCGACCCTATAACTGGACATCTATTCGACTTGCCGGTGGCCAGCGCCGCGGCGAACTAAAAACCGGTCGAGCACGTCGGCGCCTTCTGGTTGCGGCGCAAAACGTGCGGAGAAATTTCAATCGCGCAAATTCGGTGTTAGCCTCTCGAGGATTTTTCTCCCAGTG
>JBOICR010000143.1:0-1987 GCA_050740195.1 Nevskiaceae bacterium
CTCGGGGCTCCGCTCGGCTGCGCTTGATTCCCCTTCGGGAGCCACGCCGACCCCGCTCCCGCAGCCGAGCGATCCGCGTCGGGATCGGTGTGCCCGGATCGCGAAAGTAAAGGCGCAGCGAGACAGAGCCCTGAGGCCGTAGGCCGAAGGGTGCCCGCGCGGCCGCGAGCGGAGACTTGGCGGAGCGAGCAGCGCGGGCATCGAGCGAGCCATGAAGCGAAACGGGCACACCGGCCCGACACGCTTCAAAGGCGCGAGTCGGTAGAATGCGCGCGCCCCCATAGGACCGAACATGCGCCTGTCCCAGTTCCCGATCGCCACGACCAAGGAGACGCCGGCCGACGCCGAGGTCGCCAGCCACAAGCTGCTGCTGCGCGCGGGCTACATCCGCATGCTGGGCAAGGGCCTGTACACCTGGATGCCGATCGGCCTGCGCGTGCTGCGCAAGGTCGAGCAGATCGTGCGCGAGGAGATGGACCGCGCCGGTGCGCTGGAAGTGCTGATGCCGAGCATCCAACCGGCCGAGCTGTGGCAGGAGACCGGGCGCTGGGACGAGATGGGCCACCTGATGCTGCGCATCAAGGACCGCCACGAGCGCGACTACGTCTACGGGCCGACGCACGAAGAGGTCATCACCTATCACGCGCGCCAGGACCTGCGCAGCTACCGCCAGCTGCCGGTCAACTACTACCAGATCCAGACCAAGTTCCGCGACGAGATCCGGCCGCGCTTCGGCCTGATGCGCGCGCGCGAGTTCATCATGAAGGACGCCTACTCCTTCCACATGGACGAGGCCGACCTCGCGCGCGAGTACGCCAACATGCGCGAGGCCTACACGCGCATCTTCACGCGCACGAGCGTGCAGTTCCGCATCGTCAAGGCCGAATCCGGCAACATCGGCGGCTCGCGATCCGAGGAATTCCACGTGCTGGCGAATTCCGGCGAGGACCTGCTGGCAGTGTCGGACCGGAGCGACTACGCAGCGAACATCGAGGCCGCAGAGACGCGGCCGACGGGCGCGCGGCCGGCGCCGGGCGCACTAAAGCAGGACGTGCCGACGCCGACGCAGAAGACCTGCGAAGCGGTTGCCGCGCTGCTGAACGTGCCCTTGCAGGCGACGATCAAGCTGATCGTCGTGCACGCGCGTGCCGGCGGGCTGGTGGCGCTCGCGCTGCGCGGCGACCACGAGCTGAACGCCGTGAAGGCCACGCGCCATCCGAAGGTCAAGGCGCCGCTGACGCTGGCGACCGACGAGGAAATCCGCGTTGCGTTCGGTGCGCAGCCGGGGTTCCTCGGGCCGCTGGGCGGGCGCGTGCCGGTGGTGGCGGACTACGCAGCGCACGTGCTGGGCGATTTCGTCTGTGGCGCGAACCGCGATGGTTTCCACACCACCGGCGTGAACTGGGGCCGCGACTGCCCCGAGCCGGAAACGGCCGACCTGCGCTTCGTGAAGGAAGGCGATCCGTCGCCGGATGGCAACGGTGCGCTGAAGCTCATGCGCGGCATCGAGGTCGGTCACATATTCCAGTTGGGGCGGAAGTACACGGAGGCGATGCACTTGACCGTGCTGGACGCCGCGGGGAAGGAAGTGACGCCGGAGATGGGGTGCTACGGCATCGGGGTGACGCGCATCGCCGCCGCCGTCATCGAGCAGTGCCACGACGAGAACGGCATCGCCTGGCCCGACGCGATCGCGCCATTCCGCGTCATCGTCTGCCCGATCAATCCGGACAAGTCGCCCGCCGCGAAGATGGCCGCCGAGAAGCTTCACGACGAGCTGGCCGCCGCCGGTATCGAGACGCTGCTGGACGATCGCGGGACGCGCCCCGGCGCGATGTTCGCGGACGCCGACCTGATCGGCATCCCGCACCGCATCGTCGTCGGCGACAAGGGGCTGGCCGCGAGCCAGTTCGAGTACAAGCACCGTCGCGACAAGGCGCCGCGGATGATTCCGGCCACGCTCGAGGCGGTGCGCGAGGCGATCGGC
>JBOICR010000144.1:0-1787 GCA_050740195.1 Nevskiaceae bacterium
CACACCGGCTCGGCCGACTCCGCCGCCGACCTGTTCCAGGATGTGTGGAAGAACCTGATCCAGTCCCGCACGCGCTACCGTCCCGACGCGCCGTTCGGCGCCTTCCTGTTCAGGCTGGCGCACAACCGCCTGATGGATCACTTCCGCATGCAGCGCCCGACAACCGAAGTCCCCGAGGGCCTGCCGGCGCCGGAATCCGAGCGGCCCGACCACACCGTCGAGCGCCGGGCGCAGGTCGCGCGGCTGCTTCGCGCCCTGGCGCTGCTGCCGCCGGAGCAACGCGAGATCATCGTGCTGCGCGAAGAGCGCGACCTCACGCTCGAGCAGATCGCCGAGATCCAGGGCGTGGGGCGCGAAACCGTCAAGAGCCGGCTGCGCTATGCGCTGGCCAAGCTTCGCGAGGTGATCAGCAATGACTAACCCCGACGACCGCGAACTCGATCAGTATCTGAAGGGCGACAGCGCGCTGTCGCGGCGGTATCGCGAGGCCAGCGGCGAGGCCTCGCCGCCGGACCTGGACGAAGCGATCCTGGCGCGGGCGCGCGCCGAGCTGCGGCGCAAGCCGAGCCTGAGCCGCGTGCTGGCGCCGGTGGCGCTGGCGGCGTCGCTGGTGCTGGGCGTGAACCTGGCGTGGAACGTCTACCAGGCGAAGCCGGTGCCCGAGTTCGCGCCCGAACCGCCGGCCGCCGCTCCCGCCGCCGACGCTGCGTCCGAACAATCGGGCATGATCGTGGAACTTCCGCGACCACCCGTGCCGAAGTCCGAGGTCGACCGAAAGGAAGTCGCGGCTGCGCAGGTGCGCGAGGGCGTGGACCAGGCCAGGGTCGATGCAGGGCGGGAGTTGCGGGAGAACTTCGCCCGGCAAGCCGAAGCGCAGCGGCGCGCCCTGAAGGAGCCCGATCCTGCCGGCGCGGCCGCGCCGGTGATCGCTTCCGCAGATCCCGCGCCCGGGGCCGAGCCAGCGGCGTCGGCGCTCGCGGAGGCGCGCGCCCCGGTGCTCACCGAGGCGCAGAAGATCGACTGGCTGATCGTTTACGTAGGCGGGCTGAAGGACGCCGTGTTCATCCGCAACGGCGCCGAGCACTCGCCCGCCGACGCCGCGAAGCACCTGCAGCTCAAGCGCGAGAAGGCCGGCAGCCGCGTGAGGACCGCGGGCGATTTCATCAGGCTGTGTGCGTCGTACTCGTCGTTGTCGGGCGAGGCCTACCTGATCCGCTACGCCGACGGCCGCACCCGCACGGCCGAAGACGTGCTGCGCGAGGAGCTCGCCCGGCTCAGCGCAGGAGGGTGATCAGCATGCCGGTGCCGAGCGCCAGCAGCACGGCGCCCATCGCCCGGTCGATCCAGTGCGCGACGTGGCGCAGCTTGCGGCGCGTGGCGGCGCCGCCAAGCATCGTCGCGACGAAGGCGAACCAGCCGAACGTCGCCAGCGGGATCCACACGCCCAGCGCCAGCTTGAGCTCCGCCGACACCGGCCCGGTCACCACGGCGGTGAACAGCGCGACGAAGAACACCACGGCCTTGGGGTTCAGCACGTTGGTCAGCACGCCGATGCCGAAGAACTTCGCGGCATCACCCGGCTGCGCCGGTGGCAATTCCTCGACCGTATCCGGCAGCGGCTTGGTGCGCACGGCCTGCGCGCCCATCCACAGCAGGAACAGCGCGCCGGCGATGCCGAGCACGGCCAGCGACTGCGGATAGCGCTGCGTCAGCCAGTTCAGGCCGAACAGGCCGTAGGCGACGTGGAAGAAGATGCCGGCGCCGATGCCGGCCGCGGTCCACAGCCC
>JBOICR010000145.1:0-9693 GCA_050740195.1 Nevskiaceae bacterium
CCGCAGAACAAAAATCGTCGCGACGCTGGGGCCCGCCACCGACAAGGAGCGGGTGCTCAAGAAGGTGCTGGCCGTGGTCGACGTGGTGCGGCTGAACTACTCGCACGGCACCGCCGACGACCAGGCCAAACGCGTGGAGGCGGTGCGCAAGGTGGCCGCCGAGCTGGGCCGCGACATCGGCATCCTCGCCGACCTGCAGGGCCCGAAAATCCGCGTCGAGAGTTTCAAGGACGGGCCGGTCGAGCTGGTCGAGGGCGCCAAGTTCGCGCTCGACACGGCCTGGCCCAAGGACGCGGGCACCAGTGAAATCGTCGGCTGCGCCTACACCGACCTGCCGCGCGACGTCGTGCCCGGCGACACGCTGCTGCTGAACGACGGCGCCATCACGATGAAGATCGAGTCGGTCGAGGGCACGCGCATCGACTGCACCGTGCTGGTCGGCGGCACGCTGTCGAATCGCAAGGGCATCAACCGCCTCGGCGGCGGCCTGTCGGCGGCGGCGCTGTCCTTCAAGGACAAGATCGACATCCGCGAGGCGGTCGCGCTCGACGTGGACTTCATCGCCGTGTCGTTCCCGCGCACGGCGGCCGACATGCTCGAGGCGCGCGCGCTGGTCAAGGAAGCGCAGGGCAACGCCGCGCTGATCGCCAAGATCGAGCGCGCCGAGGCACTGACCGAACTGGCCGAGATCATCGGCGCCTCCGACGGCGTGATGGTCGCGCGCGGCGACCTCGGCGTGGAGATCGGCGACGCCGAGCTGCCGGGCTGGCAGAAGAAGATCATCAACCAGGCGCGCGAGCAGAACCGCATGGTGATCACCGCCACGCAGATGATGGAGTCGATGATCAACAGCCCGATCCCGACGCGCGCCGAGGTGCTGGACGTGGCGAACGCCGTGATGGACGGGACCGACGCCGTCATGCTGTCGGCCGAGACCGCGACCGGCAAGTTCCCGGTACAGACGGTGGAGGCCATGGCGCGCGTCTGCGCCGGCGCCGAGAAGGCCGCGCCCCATTCGGACCGGCTGCGGCTCGAGGGCCACTTCGAGCGCACCGACGAGGCCATCGCCATGGCCACGACCTGGACCGCGCGCAACATGCGCGCCAGCGCCATCATCGCGCTGACCGAGTCCGGCTCGACGCCGCTGCTGATGTCGCGCACCGACACGCGCATCCCGATCTACGCGCTGACGCGCCACGAGCGCACGCGCCGGCGCATGGGCCTGGTGCGCGGCGTCTACCCGGTGGACTTCACGCCGGTGTCGATCATGGCGCCGATCAAGGAAGCGATCACGACGCTGGTCAACCGCGGCGTGCTCAAGAACGGCGATCGCGTGCTGCTGACCAAGGGCGACTTCACCGGCCCGGGCGGCACCAACGAGTTGAAGATCCTGAAGGTCGGCGAGGCCTAGGACCACGCCATGCGGGCGAAACGGGGGGCCTTCACCGTCATCGCCCACCGCGGCGCGCGCGGCCACGCCCCCGAGAACACGCTGGCCTCGTTCGACAAGGCCGTCGCGCTCGGCGCGAAATGGGTGGAGCTCGACGTGCAGCTGCACGACCGCAAGCTCTGGGTGTTCCACGACGCGCGGCTCGAGCGCTGCACCAACGGCAAAGGCTGGCTGGCCGACCACAAGGCCGCAGCGCTGCGCAAGCTCGACGCCGGCGGCGGCCAGCGCATTCCGTTCCTGCGCGAAGTGCTCGACCGGATCGACCGGCGCATCGGCGTGAACATCGAGCTCAAGACCGGTTCGGGCACCGCTGCGGCGGTCGCCACGCTGCTGCGCGGCTGCCTCGAGCAAGGCTGGAAGACGGAACAGTTCCTGGTGTCCTCGTTCATCCTGCCGGAGCTGCGCGAGTTCAAGCGGCGCCTGCCGGAGGTGCCGCTGGGAGTGTTGTTGTGCGGCGTGCCGCTCAATCTTGCGGCCGCGGGCACCCAGCTCGGCGCACAGGTCATCAGCCTGGACCGCGATTTCGCCGACCCGGCGCTGGTGCGCGATGCGCATGAGCGCGGCATGCGCGTGTACGTCTACACCGTCAACGAGCGCGAGGACCTGCGCCGGTTCCGCGCCATGGGCGTTGACGGGGTCTTCACCGATTTCCCGGAGCGCAAGTAAGCCGCTGATTCTGCTGGGCTAATAACCCTGCGGGCCCGGCAAGGTAGCGGCCGTCACATCGGGGCGTGAGAATAGCCGCCCTTCCCGGACGCCCCATGAACCTGCTCGCCACCGCCGACGCTCCCAAGCCCGTGAAGGGGCCGCGCGCCCTCGCCGACGTCCAGCCGGCCGAGCTGTTCCTGAACCGCGACCTGTCGCTGCTCGAATTCAACAAGCGTGTGCTCGAGCTGGCGCAGGACGAGAGCATCCCGCTGCTCGAGCGCCTGAAGTTCCTGTGCATCTCGAGCAGCAACCTCGACGAGTTCTTCGAGATCCGCGTCGCGGGCCTCAAGCAGATGCTGACGGTCGGCTCGACCCAGGCCGGCCCCGACGGCACGCTGCCGGCCGACCTGATGAGCGCCATCCACCAGCGCGCGCACGCACTGGTGGACGACCAGTACCGCGTATTCAACGAGGTGCTGGTGCCGGCGCTCGAGAAGGAGAGAGTGCGGTTCGTGCGCCGCTCGAGCTGGAGCGAGGAGCAGGACGCCTGGCTGCGCGACTATTTCGAGAACGAGCTGATGCCGGTGCTGTCGCCGATCGGGCTGGATCCCGCGCACCCGTTCCCGCGCATCCTCAACAAATCGCTGAACTTCATCGTCTCGCTGTCGGGCAAGGACGCCTTCGGCCGCAACACCGGCTTCGCCGTGGTCCAGGCGCCGCGCGCGCTGCCGCGCCTGATCCGCCTGCCGGCGGGCGTGCCGGGCAACGGCCCGCACGACTTCGTGTTCCTGTCGAGCGTGATGCACGCCTACGTCGACGACCTGTTCCCCGGCATGCAGGCCACCGGCTGCTATCAGTTCCGCGTGACGCGTAACTCGGACCTGCTGGTCGAGGAGGAAGAGGCGGAGGACCTGCTGGTCGCGCTGGAAGGCGAGCTGTCGCAGCGCCAGTGGGGCGAAGGCGTGCGCCTGGAAGTGGCGGACAACTGTCCCGAGCAGATGTGGCAGTACCTCGCCGACGTGATGAACCTCAAACCGCAGGACGTCTACCAGGTCAACGGCCCGGTCAACCTGAACCGCCTGCTGGCGATTCCCGACATGGTCGACCGGCCGGAGCTCAAATACCCGGCGTTCACGCCGCGCCTGCCGAAAATCGGCCAGGCGTCGGTGGATTTCTTCGCGGCGCTGCGCGAGCGCGACGTGCTGCTGCACCACCCGTTCGATTCGTTCGCGCCGGTCATCGAATTCCTGCGCGCGGCCGCGCGCGACCCCAACGTGCTCGCCATCAAGCAGACGCTGTACCGCACCGGCGCCAAGTCCGGCGTGGTCGACGCGCTGATGGAGGCGGCCCGCAACGGCAAGGAAGTCACGGTGGTCGTCGAGTTGCGCGCGCGCTTCGACGAAGAGGCCAACATCGACCTTGCCGAGCAGTTGCAGGAAGTCGGCGCGCACGTCGTGTACGGCGTGGTCGGGCACAAGACGCACGCCAAGATGGTGCTCGTCGTGCGCCGCGAGGAGACCGGCCTGAAGCACTACGCGCACCTGTCAACTGGCAACTACCACACGCGCACCTCGCGCCTGTACACCGACTACGGGCTGTTCACGGCCGACTCCGGCATCTGCAAGGACGTGCACGGCGTGTTCCTGCAGCTGACCAGCCTGGGCAAGGTCAGCAAGATGAAGCACCTGCTGCAATCGCCGTTCACCCTGGCCAAGGAACTGCACAAGAAAATCGAGCGCGAGACCGAGCTGGCCGAGAAGGGCAAGCCGGGCCGCATCATCGCCAAGCTCAACGCGATCGTTGAACCCGAAATCATCAAGGCGCTGTACCGCGCCTCGCAGGCTGGCGTCGAGATCGACCTGATCGTGCGCGGCGCCTGCTCGCTGAAGCCCGGCCTGCCGGGCATCTCCGACAACATCCGGGTACGCTCGATCATCGGCCGCTTCCTCGAGCATCCGCGCGTGTTCTGCTTCGGCAACGGCGGCGAGCCCGAGGTGTGGCTGTCGAGCGCGGACTGGATGGAACGCAACTTCTTCCGCCGCGTCGAGGTCGCCTTCCCGATCCTCGACAAGAAGCACAAGGAGCGGATCATCGCCGAGCTCAACGGCTACCTCGAAGACAGTGCGCAGACCTGGCTGCTGCGCGCCGACGGCGCCTATCAGCGGCCGGAAGTTCCCGCCGGGGCCAAGGGCATCCAGCAAAAGCTGCTCGAAGAGGCCCTGGCCTGATCTGCGTCTTCGGGGCCGGCAGCATCGGCTGCTACGTCGGCGGGCGCCTCGCCGCGGCCGGCGGCGCGGTGACCTTCGTCGGCCGGCCGCGCTTGGCGGCCGAGATCCGCGCGCATGGCCTGCACCTGACCGACTGGCGCGGCGCGGACCAGCGCGTGCCGGTAGGCCAGGTCCGCTTCGAGACCGACGCGGCAGCCGCACGCGACGCCGACCTGGTGCTGGTCACGGTGAAGTCGGCCGGCACCGCAGAGGCCGGGCGCGAGCTCGCAGCCGTGCTCAAGCCCGGCGCGATCGTCGTCAGCTTCCAGAACGGGCTGCATAACGACGAGGTGCTGCGCACTCAGCTGCCGGGCGCCACCGTGCTGACCGGCATGGTGCCGTTCAACGTCGTCAACCGTGGCGCGGGCGCATTCCACCAGGGCTCGGAAGGCGCGCTCGAGGCGCAGGCCGATGGCCGCCTCGCGCCGTTTCTGCCCGCGTTCGCGGCGGCCGGGCTGCCGCTGGCCCTGCACCAGGACATGCGCGCGGTGCAGTGGGGCAAGCTGCAGCTGAACCTCAACAACGCGATCAACGCGCTGTCCGGCGTCCCGCTGAAGGAAGAGCTGTCGCAGCGCGCGTTCCGACAGTGCCTCGCGCTGGCGCAGCGCGAACTGCTCCGGCTGCTCGATGCCGCCGGCATCCGGCCCGCGAAACTCACGCCGCTGCCGCCGCACCTGCTGCCGAAGATGCTGGCGGTGCCCGACGCCATGTTCCGGCTGCTGGCGAGCCGCATGCTGGCGATCGATCCGCTGGCGCGCTCGTCCATGTGGGAGGACCTCCAGGCCGGGCGCGCGACGGAAATCGATTACCTGAACGGCGAAGTCGTGAAGCTGGCGGCCTCGCTCGGCCGCTCGGCGCCCGTGAACGGCAAGCTGGTCGCGCTGATTCTCGAGGCGGAGAAGGGTGGCAGGCGGGACTGGAGCGGGCCGGAGCTGCTGAAGGAGTTGCAGTCGGCTAAATGAGTCGCGCCTAAGAGGCGCTCCTACAGCGCGATTTCCCCCGTAGGAGCGCCTCTCAGGCGCGACGCTGGCGCGCCCTACTCGAACTTCAGCTTGAAATCGACGGCTTTCAGGTAATCCGCCTCGAGCTCCAGGTCCGCCGCGGTCAGCGGATGCTCGTCGAGCCAGTCCTTCGGGAACGTCAGGTCCAGGCTGCGCTTGCCGGCGGCGAGCTGGATGCGCGGACGGGCGCGCTCCACACGCGAGCGGTGCAGCAGCACGGCCAGGCGCAACAGCACGGCCAGGCGCTGGATCGGCTCGGCCCAGGTCTCCGGCAGGTCGGCCCAGGCCGCCTCGGAAAACTTGCCGCGGTGCAGGCGCACCAGCGCGGCGAGCAGGCGCTGCTCGGTCTGCGAGAAGCCCGGCAGGTCGGCATGGCGCAGCAGGTATTCGCTGTGCTTGTGGTAACCGGCGTGCGCGACCGCCAGCCCGCACTCGTGCAGGCGCGCGGCCCAGCCGAGCAACTGGCGTGAGGCCTTCTTGTCGAGCTTCCACTCTTCGAGCACCGGCTCGAGCAGCTTGAGCGCGGTGGCCTCAACGTCGGCGGCATGCGGCACGTCCACGCCGTAGCGCAGCGCCAGCGCGGCGATCGTGTCGCTGCGGATGTCGCGGTCGATCAGGCGGCCCAGCAGGTCGTACAGCACGCCTTCGCGCAGCGCGTTCTCGGAGGTCAGCATGCGCTCGAGCTTGAGGCTGTCGAACACGCCGGCCAGCACCGCCATGCCGCCCGGGAACACGGCGCGGCGGTCCTCGCGCAGGTCGGCGTAGTCGATCTTGTCGATGTGCCCGGTCTCGATGACCTGCTCGACGGCCTGCTCGAGCGCGTCGCGTGTGATCTCCTCGTCGATCCAGCCGCGCGCGCGCATCATGCGCCAGGCGCCGCGCACCGTGCCCGAGGAGCCGATCGCGACTTCCCACCCGGCCTTGCGGTAGCGGTCCTCGAGGAACTCAAGCTCGACGCGCGCGGCAATGCGCGCCTTCTTGAAGCGCTTCTCGGTGATCTCGCCATCCTCGAAGAAGCGCCGGGTGTGCGTGACGCAACCCAGCGCGACGCTCTCGAGCAGGCGCGTCTCGGCGCCCTTGCCGATGACCAGCTCGGTGCTGCCGCCGCCGATGTCCACCACCAGCCGGCGCGGCGGCACCGCGAGGCCGTGCGTCACGCCGGCGTAGACCAGGCGCGCCTCCTCCAGGCCCGAGATGACCTCGATGCCGTGGCCCAGCGCCTTCTCCGCGGCTTTCAGGAACTCGGGGCTCTTGCGCAGCCGGCGCAGCGTGTTGGTGCCGACCACACGCACGCGATCACGCGGGATGCCGGCGAGGCGCTGGCCGAAGCGCTCGAGGCAGGCCAGCGCGCGCTCCTGCGCCGCAGCGGAGAGTTTTTTCTCCGCATCCAGGCCGGCGGCGATGCGCACCGGCTCGCGCAGGCGGTCGAGCACCTGCAGCTCGGCGCCCTGCTCGCGCGCGACGACCAGGTGGAAGCTGTTGGAGCCGAGGTCAACTGCGGCGACTTCGGCGCTACGGTCGTCGGCCGTCGCCACTCAGACGATCCGCAGGGCAACCAGCGCGAGCGCCACCGCCAGCGACGCCTGCGCAAGATAGGTGAGCATCGCGCCGGCCATGCGCAGCAGGTGCAGGCCGCGCCCGAGCACGCCGATCGTGAACAGGATGCGGGCGACGACGAACACGCCGGCCGCGCCGATCAGGACGCCCGAGCCGCCGCGAGCCAGCTCGAAGATGAGCGCCAGCAGCAGGAACAGCGGCGCGTGCTCGGCGGTGTTGCCGTGGGTGCGGATCGCGCGCATCAGCGCCGGGTTGCCGCCGTCGCCGAACGCGATGTTGTGCCGCATCCTCAGCAGCGACACCCGGCCGGCCAGGCCCACCAGCAGCAGCGCGCAGAACGCGGCCAGCGCGACGGTGACCGGAAATGCCATGCCGGAGCTTCCTTGAGCGAACGCCGGCACTATAGCCTTGTTCATTGACTGAAATGGGGATTTCCCGGAGCATAATGCGCCTCGACCGGCCCCTGTCCCCGGGGCGGAAATTTCCAGTTGCGGGAGCGTTCCATGATGAAGACGGTGCGTTGCGCGGCTGCCGTGCTCGCGCTGCTGACGGCGCCCGCGTCGCTCGCGGCCGGCAACGGCGAAGCCGGGCGCCTGAAGGCCAACACCTGCATGGGCTGCCACGGGATTCCGGGCTACACCAATGCCTACCCGACCTACCGCGTGCCCAAGCTCGGCGGCCAGAGCGCCGAGTACCTGGCCATCGCGCTGAAGGCCTATAAATCCGGCGAGCGCCCGCACAAGACCATGCAGGCGCAGTCGGCGAACCTCTCCGATCAGGATATCGAGGACATCGCCGCGTTCCTGGCCGCTGCCCCGGAGCGCCACTGACATGCGCAATCTCAAGCTGTTCGTAGCCCTGATCGCGCTGCTTGGCGTCCGCGTCGCCGTCGCCGGCGACAGCGCCGCCGCCCCCGAGAAAGCCGCCCTGTGCGCGGCCTGCCATGGCGCCGATGGCAAGGCCATGATCCCGATCTATCCGCATCTGGCTGGCCAGTACTCCACCTACATTGAGCAGGCCCTGCGCGAATATCGCGCCGGTGCACGCAAGAATCCGGTGATGACCCCGCAGGCCGCAACCCTGACCGATGCCGAGATCCGCCAGCTTGCGGCGTACTATTCGGCGCTGCCCGGTCCGCTGCACACGCCGGAAATCCACACCGCTGCACCCAAAAAATAGATAAGCCGGAGGAGACCATGATTCGCCGCTTGCCCGCTGCAATGCTCGCGGCCGCCGCGCTCGGCGCGCTGCCGCCGGCGCAGGCCGCCGACGCGCTGTCCAACAGCTACTGGGACGCCGCCTACCTGAATTCACAGGTCGAGGTCGGCCCGGCCAGCACCGACATCGAGGGTTTCCGGCTCGGCGCCGGCATCGGCCTGGCGAAATACCTGAGCTTCACCGGTGATTACGACCAGCGGCGCTACCGCAACGGCCGCGAGGGCTTCGGCTCCGCGGGCTTTGCCGGCCACACGCGCCACCGGGTCTACCAGTTCCACGGCGCCCTGACTTACGAGCGCATCGAGGGCGACGACAACACCGATTCGGCCAACGACTACGTCGAGGACGGTTACGGCGTTGAGGTCGGTGCCCGCTACGCTTTCCCGGACGTCGCGGTGCACGCCGAGTATCGCTACCTCGACTTCGGCTCGCTGGGCGGCACCGGCGGCGCCGTCGACTTCACCGGCTCGCGCTACGGCGTCGGCGCCGACGTGCAGCTCAGTCCCTGGTGGTCGCTGGTGGCGGATTACCGCGTGCGCGCGCACCAGTTCGACGCCAGCGGCGGCTCGGCGACGGTGGACTACTCGGAGTGGACCGTGGGCTTCCGGCACTACTTCGCAACCGCTGCCGACCGTCTCGCCCGCCACGGTGGCCTGCTGGGCGGCGCCGCCGAATAGCGGCTGCAGCCGGCGCGGCGCGCCGCAGCGGAATTATCGGGGCGCGAGGCGGTCTATCCCGGCACGCTATTAGAGAGGTGTCCTCATGAGCACACTAAGCAAAGTCTTGCTGCTGGCCGCACTCGCGCTGCCCATTCCGGGCCTGGCGCAAACGCCGGAGCGACGGCTGTCGTACACCTATGGCGATGCTCGCCTGGTGCTGTCAGACCCCGAGGGCGGCGACCGCCTCGACGGCATCCGCCTGGGCGGCTCGGCGCAATTCCATCCCGACCTGTTCGCGACCGGCGCGCTGACCACCCTGAGCAGCGACGGAGCCGACTTCGACACCCTCGAGCTGGGCCTCGGCTTTCGCCACCGCATCTCGGCCATCACCGACGTGGTCGGCATCGCCGGCCTGGTCTGGGGCGACGTCGACCCCGGCTCCGACGACTCCGGTATCTCGCTGACCGGCGGTGTGCGCTCGCGGGTGCAGCCGCAGTTCGAAGTCGGTCCCTATGCCAGCTATGTCGAGTTGTTTGGCGACGGCGACGCGTCGCTCATCGGCGAGGGCCTCATGCACCTGAGCCCGCAGCTCGCGCTGGTGGGCAGTCTGGCCCTGTCCGACGACGTGACCACGCTGACATTCGGTGGCCGCTGGAATTTCACCTACCGGATCGGCAGCTAGGCGCTGCGCCCGGAAAAACCCCCGCACTGCGGGGCTTTTTTTCGCCGATCGGGGGTCAGGTCTCGTCGAGGAACGAGCGCAGGTAGTTGGCGCGGCTCGGGTGGCGCAGCTTGCGCAGCGCCTTGGCCTCGATCTGGCGGATGCGTTCGCGCGTGACGTCGAACTGCTTGCCGACCTCTTCCAGCGTGTGGTCGGTGTTCATGTCGATGCC
>JBOICR010000146.1:0-6271 GCA_050740195.1 Nevskiaceae bacterium
CCTCGGCGATGTCCAGCGCGACCTCGCGCAGCGCCTCGTCGGTGTTGGCCGGGTCCATCTGGTAGTTGCGCTTGTCGCCCTTGAGCGCGCTCTTGCTGCCGACCGCGTCGCGGAACGGCCCGTAGAAACCGCTGGCGTACTTGGCGGCGTAGGACAACAGCAGCGTGCCCTTCAGCCCGGCGCGCTCGAGCACCGGGCGGATCGCGCCGATGCGCCCGTCCATCATGTCGGACGGCGCCAGCACGTCGGCGCCGGCGCGTGCGTACAGCACGGCCTGGCGCGTCAGGATCTCCACGGTCGCGTCGTTGTCGACGTTGCCGCGGCCGTCGAGCACGCCGTCGTGGCCGTGGGTCGTGTAAGGATCGAGCGCGATGTCGACGATCACGCCGATGTCGGGGCAGGCCTTCTTGACCGCGGCGATGGCGCGCGGCACCAGGCCGTCGGGATTCAGCGCCTCGTCACCGCCGGCGCTCTTGGCGGCGACCGGGATCACCGGGAACAGCGCGACCGCGGCGATGCCGAGCTTGTGCAGCGCGCGCACCTCGGTGCCGAGCGCGGTCAGCGACAGGCGCTCCACGCCCGGCATCGATGGCACCGGCGCGACCAGCTTGCCCTCGGCCACGAACAGCGGCTGGATCAGCTGCGCCGGATCGATGCGCGTCTCGCGCACCATGCGGCGGATCCAGTCGGCCTGGCGCGTGCGCCGCATCCTGGTGCTCGGATAGGACCCGGTGATCAAGGATTTTGTCCTGCCGGTGGGAAGGCGCGATTATACCGGCCCCTCCCGGAGCGCCGCCCCTTGGCAGACTGGATCGTCGGTCACGAACCCTGGCTGCGCGTCGGCGCCTTCGGCGGCGTGCTGCTGCTGCTGCTGATCGCCCAGGACCTCTGGCCGCGCCGCACCCAGCCACTGCTACGGCCGCTGCGCTGGACCGCGAACCTCGCGCTGGTCGTGGTGGATGTGCTGCTGGTGCGCCTGCTGATCCCGCTCGGCGCCGTCGGCACCGCGATCTGGGCCGATGTGCGCGGCTTCGGGCTGTTCGCGCAGCTGGCCTGGCCGCCGATGCTCGAAGGAGTGCTGGCCTTCCTCGTCCTGGACGGGGTGATTTACTGGCAGCACCGCCTGTTCCACGCCATTCCGCTGTTCTGGCGCCTGCACCGCATGCACCACAGCGACGTCGAGTTCGATGCCACGACCGGCGTGCGTTTCCACCCGGTCGAAATCCTGCTGTCGATGCTGATCAAGATGGGCGCGGTGCTCGCGCTGGGCGCGCCGGCGGTGGCGGTGATCGCCTTCGAGATCGCGCTGAACGCAACGTCCCTGTTCAACCACGCCAACCTGCGCCTGCCGCGGGTGTTGGACCGCGCGCTGCGGGCCGCACTCGTCACGCCCGACATGCACCGCGTGCACCACTCGGTGCACCGCGCCGAGCACGACAGCAACTACGGCTTCAACCTGTCGTGGTGGGATCACCTGTTTCGCAGCTACACGCCGCAGCCGGCCGAGGGCCACGGCGGCATGCGCATCGGACTGCCGGCATTCCGTGAGCCGGCCGAGCAGCGCCTGCCGGCGCTGCTAGCGCAGCCATGGAAATAGGGGACAGACCACCATTTCCCCAAACGGGCCGGCTACGCGCCGGAAATGGTGGTCTGTCCCCCATTTCGCGGCATGAAGCGCTTGCGGATCCAGTAGTCGAGGCTGACGTAGCGGCCGGCGCCGAGGAAGGCCAGCGCCAGCAACATGATGAAGTAGGTCACCGCGAACTCGACGCCGTTGTTCAGGATCACGAAGCTGCCGAACTCGGTCAGGTGTTCCCAGTCGCCGTGCTGCATCAGGATCTCCCTGGCCTCCTCGAGCCGTTTCTGCGCTTCCATCGCGCGCATGTTCGAGAAGATGCCGGAACCCTCGGCGATGGCCAGCCAGCCGTTCTGCCAGTGCACGCTGAAGGTCGCGACCAGCATCGTGAACATCATCGGGATGCACATCCAGCGCAGCGCGAAGCCCAGCACCAGCGCGACGGCGCCGCCCAGCTCGGCCGCGGTGGCGAGGAACGCCATGACCGCCGGGAACGGCAGGCCCAGGCCCCATTCGGCGTTGCCGAACCACTCCACGGTGTCGGAGAAATGGGCGATTTTCTGCGTCCCGGCCATCCAGAAAATCGGCGCGAGGTAGATCCGCAGCAGCAGCGACGGGATGAAATCCAGCACGACGAGCCGATCCAGCAGGCCCTGCGCGCGCGCGGCGAGTTGGACGATCATGTGATGGCTCCCCTGGTGCTGGCCGCAGTCTGGTCGAAGCCTGCGGCCGCGGCCATCCCCCTGCGTCCCGAAAAAACGTCCCGAAAAACGGTCCCTACTTGCCGGCGTCGTTCAGCGTCCAGTCGTAGTCGTGGCCGCTGATGCGGCGCACGTCGGCCAGTGCCTTCTTCAGCGGCGGCTCGGCGTACTGGCGCAGGTGGGCGAGGACGCCGGCGTCGCCGCCGCCGAAATCGCCCTGGAACCAGACGTAGATGCTCGACACGGTCAGGTCGCCGTCCTCCACGCTCGCGCCGCGCGGGTGGTTCACATACGCGCGTGCGCCGGCGTCGAGCAGCGCGTCCGTGTTGCCGGAGGTGAAGGCGCGCGCCTGCAGGTTCGGGCAGCCGAACGAGGCGCAATTGACCGCGTAGTGAATGCGCGGGTCCTGCCAGATCGGCCGCAGGATGCGGTGCTCGATGTCGTCGAGTGACACCGCCTCGCCCTCGACCTTCAGCAACTTCTTCTTCCACGGCCCCTTGGCGAACAGGCCGGGCGAGATGCTGATCTTGAGGATGCTGTCGAGCGGGTAGTGCTCGAGCACCACGTCCACGGTCGCGGCGTTGTACAGGTTGATCCAGTAGGCGCGCTGCTCGTCGCGGCTGAACTTGCGGATCGCGACCTTCTGCAGCGCCTCGAGGTAGGCGCGCAGCTTCGCGCGCTCGGCCTTGCCGACTTTGCCGTAGGCGATGCGATTGACGCCGTCCTGGCCCTCGTGCACGTGGCGCGAGAGGAAGTCATTCCACGCACCGTGGTCGATCGCGACCTTGCTCGCCGTCGAGGCGGCCCAGCGCTCCCACAGCTCGGCCTTCGGCGCCGCCAGCGCGGCGAACGAGAGCACCATCAGCAGGGTGAACGCGGCAGTGCGCATGGTCGCGAGCTCATGAGGAGGGGTCCTTTGACCCCGCCGGGGGCAGGTGGTTCTCGATCCAGCCGAGCAGGTCGGCAGTGACCGCGTCGCGGCAGGTCTCGTTGAACAGTTCGTGGCGCGCGCCGGCGTAGATCTTCACGGTCACGTCGCGCAGGCCGACCTGCTGGTACAGCCGCTGCAGCGCCCGCGGCCCGCGCGCGCCGCGGCTGACCGGGTCCGCCGAGCCGGCGATCAACAGCACCGGCAGCGTCTTCGGGATGCGGCGCAGGCGGTTGGGCTGCGTGATCTTGCCGCCGGCGTCGAGCAGGTCGATCCACAAGCCGCTGCTGCAGCGGAAACCGCACTGCGGATCGGCGGCGTACTTGTCGACTTCGGCCGCGTCGCGCGACAGCCAATCGAACCTGGTGCGCGCCGGCGCGAACCCGCGGTTGAACGCCTTGAACGACAGCGCCTCGCCGACCGCGCTCGGGCGGCGCGTACCGTACAGCGCGGCCTCGACGCGCAGCAGGCCGAGGCCGACGCGGCGCAATGGCCCGAACTCGCCGGTGGTGGCCGAAAAAATCGCGCCGGCCAGCGACGCGCCGGAGTCGGCGACGAAATGCTGCAACAGGAATGAGCCCATGCTGTGGCCGAGCATGAACAGCGGCTTGCCGGGCTGGTCGCGTTGCGCGAGGCGCTGCACGTCGCGGATCGAGGAGATCGCCACGCGCCAGCCGCGGCGGTCGGCGAAGTGGCCGCGCACCTCGGCGTGCGCGCCGTGGCCCGGCAGGTCATGCGCGTAGACCGCGAAGCCATCGGCGGTCAGCGCGCCGGCGAGGCGCTCGTAGCGGCCGCCGTGCTCGGCCATGCCGTGAATGACCTGCACCACGCCGCGTGCCGCGGCGTCGGGACGCCAGCAGCGCACCCAAGCGTGCGTTCCGCCGGCAACGCGATGCTGGAACTCGGTGCTTTGCACGGTGTATCGTCCCCAACCCGCCCCAGCCGACGCTAACACAACGAGGAGTGACCGGCGATGACGGCCCAGTCCACAACGTTATTGGCGATCGACCAGGGCACCACCAGCAGTCGCGCGATCGTGTTCGATCGGCGCGGGCGCAAGCTCGGCGTCGCGCAACAGGAGCTGCCGCAGTCGTTCCCGCGGCCGCCCGCCGGGCGAGGGGGCGAGCCCGGTCAGGTATGGGTCGAGCACAACCCCGAGCGGATGTGGAAGGACACCGTCGCGGTCGTGCGCGGCGCGCTGAAGAAGGCGCGCACCGGCGCGCGCGAAATCGCGGCGCTCGGCATCACCAACCAGCGCGAGACCACGATCGTATGGGACCGCGCCACCGGCAGGCCGGTGTATCCGGCGATCGTCTGGCAGGACCGGCGCACGGCGGAGTTCTGCAAGTCGCGCCACACGCCGGAGCGCGAGCGCTGGCTCGCCGAGCGCACCGGGCTGCTGCTCGATCCCTATTTCTCGGCGACCAAGATCGGCTGGATCCTCGACCACGTGCCCGGGGCGCGCGCGCGGGCCGAGCGCGGCGAGCTCGCCTTCGGCACCGTCGACAGCTGGCTGCTGTGGAAGCTGACTGGTGGCCGCGTCCACGCCACCGACGCGACCAACGCCTCGCGCACGCTGCTGTTCAACATCCGCACGCAGCGCTGGGACCCCGAGCTGCTGGCGTTCTTCAACGTGCCGGCGGCGCTGCTGCCGGAGGTGCGCGATTCGGCCGCCGACTTCGGCCGCGCCGACAAGAAGTTTTTTGGCGCCGAGATTCCGATCCGCGGCATCGCCGGCGACCAGCAGGCGGCGACCATCGGCCAGGCCTGCTTCACGCCCGGTATGGCCAAGAGCACCTACGGCACCGGCTGCTTCCTGGTGCTGAACACCGGCGCCGAACTCAAGCTGTCGCGCAACAAGCTGCTGTCGACGATCGCCTACCGCCTCGAGGGCAAGCCGACCTATGCGATGGAAGGCAGCATCTTCATCGCCGGCGCCGCGGTGCAATGGCTGCGCGACGCCGTGCACCTGATCCGTCGCGCCGGCGACACCGAGGACATCGCGCGCAGCATCGCCGATACGAAAGGCGTGTACCTGGTGCCGGCGTTCACCGGCCTGGGCGCGCCGTACTGGGATCCCGAGGCGCGCGGCGCGATCTTCGGCCTCACCCGCGACGCCGGACTGGCGCACATCGTGCGCGCCGCGCTGGAGTCGGTGTGCTATCAGACCCGTGACCTGCTGGCGGCGATGGCGCAGGACGCGGTCGCGCCGGTCGAGCTGCGCGTCGACGGTGGCATGGTGGTCAACAACTGGCTGACGCAATCGATCGCCGACATCCTGCAGGTGGGCGTGGTGCGACCGCAGACCGTGGAGACCACGGCGCTCGGCGCGGCGTTCCTGGCGGGCCTGCAGGCCGGCGTCTACGGCTCGCTGGCCGAGATCGGCAAGCTCTGGCAGATGGACCGGCGCTTCAAGCCGAAGCTTGCGCCCGCCAAAGCCGACGCGCAGTACGCGGGCTGGCAGAAAGCCGTCGCGCGCGTGCGCGCGTAGGCGTTACCGCGGCAGCTTGGCCAGCGTCCCTTCGAGCGTCACGCTCGCCGCGAAGTAACCGAGGCGGCACTCGTACTCGGTCGGGCTGCGGAACTCGCGGTTCTTGTGCAGGCTCTTGATCTCGACGATCGCGTTGGCGCCGGCCTTGCGCGCGGCGTCGCGCAGCGATGCCAGCGCCTCGATGAAGGACTGGTCGCAGGCTTCGCGCTCGGTGCGCATCGGCAAGAAGGTCTTGCGCTCGCCGGTCTGGATCGACAGCGTTTCGATCGGTGCCGGGGCGGCCTGGCCGGACCAGTAGAACTTGATCGTGTCGTCGAAGCGGTCGCGCCCTTCGGCGGACGCCATCACCGTCGCGATGTCGAACAGGTGCTGCTCGTCCTTCGCCAGGGCCGCCGCGGGCGCCAGCACGCCCGTCAGCAACGCTGCGATCGCGAGCACTCGTGTCGGGGTCATGCCCGGCATTTTATCAATCGACGGCGCGCGGTGTCGGCACGCTAGCGCAGCAGGTCCTCGATCGCCGCGCGCTCTTCGCGCAGTTCCTTTTCGGTCGCGTCGATGCGGCCGCGCGAGAAGTC
>JBOICR010000147.1:0-10515 GCA_050740195.1 Nevskiaceae bacterium
CTACAAGCAGGTCACGGACCGCGGGGTCGAGACCTTCGGCAAGCCGGAGGAATCGGCCAACGGCGAGCTGGCGTTCTCGCTGATGGACCCCGCCGGCGTGATCCTGAACTTCGTCGAGCATCGCGGCGCGGACAGTTCGGAGATCGTCGAACTGTAGGAGCGCCGCTGGCGCGAAAGCTTCGGTCATTGGCCTGCCGGGCACACCGGTCCCGACCTGATTACAGCTGGACGACGTCCGGCGCCGCGCCGCGGTTCTCGACGAAGTTCAGGATCACGCCGGCCGGGTCCATCAGCGAGAACGCCAGCTCGCCGTTGGCCGACTCCTCGGGCTTGCCGAAAGTCTCGACGCCGAGGTCGGTGATCTGCTTGTGCATCGCCCGCACGTCGGGCACCTCGATCGCCAGCGTCAGGCCGCTGGACGGCCGCGCGTGCCGGAACACCGGCAACCGCTGCGGCGGGTTGGGCTTCAGGAAGCCGATCTCGCCGACGCCGAGCCTGAGGTGCACGTACCAGTCGGTCTGGAACAGTACCTGTGCGCCGAACGCCTTGATGTAGAAATCGCGGCAGTCCATCGGCACGACCGTGGTGATGATCGGGTAGAAGTTCATGACGCCGCTCCGGTGAGGTGGGCGAGAGAGGCGCCGTGGCGCTCCCAGTTGCGCCCGTCGAAGTCCTCGAGCGTCACGCCTTCGACCGTCCCCTCGTCGAGGCAGCGCAGGTTGACCGAGAACCCGTCGGGGTTGGAGCGCGGGACGTAGAACGACTTGACGCCGCACGCCGTGCAGAACAGGTGCCTGGCCACGCCGGTGTTGAAGGTGTAGGTGCCCAGGCAGCCGGCGCCGGCAGTCAAGGTGAAGTCCGCGCCCGGCACGATCAAGTGCAGGAACGCGGTCTTGGCGCAGATCGAACAGTTGCAGCGCTGCACGAGCACGCGCGCCGGTGCCCGCGCCTCGAAGCGCACCGCGCCGCAGTGGCAGCCGCCGCGATGAGTGACCTGGTCCATAAGCTCCCTCTCGGCTTTGATTATGCCGCACGGCCGCCGCCAAGCGGCGGCCGCAAAAAAACCATAATCTTCGCGGCCATGAAGCTGCCTTTCACCAAGATGCAGGGCCTGGGCAACGACTTCGTCGTGATTGATGCGACGCGCCAGCCGTTCCGCCCGACGCCGGAGCAGTCGCGCCACCTCGCCGAGCGCCGCCTCGGCGTCGGTTGCGACCAGATCCTGGTGATCGAGCCGCCGTCGGCGCCCGGCGCGCACTTCGACTATCGCATCTACAACAGCGACGGCAGCGAGTCCGGCCAGTGCCTGAACGGCGCGCGCTGCGTCGCGCGCTTCATCCACGACCAGGGGCTGTCGCGCGAGGACCGGCTGCGCTTGCGCACGCGCACCACGCGGATCGAGCTGCAGCTGCTGGACGGCGGCCTGGTGCGGATCGACGCCGGCGTGCCGCGCCTGGATCCCGCGCAGGTGCCGTTCACGGCGCCGGCGCGCGCGCTGCGCTACTCCGTCGCACTCGAGGACGGCGCGATGCTGGAGGTCGGCGCGGTCGGCATGGGCAATCCGCACGCGGTGGTCGAGGTGCCGGACGTGGAATCCGCGCCGGTCGAGGCGATCGGCCGCGTGCTGCAGCGCCACCCGGCCTTCCCGGAGCGCGTCAACGCCGGCTTCCTGCAGGTCGTGGACAGCGGCCATGCCAAGCTGCGAGTCTATGAGCGCGGCGCCGGCGAAACCCAGGCCTGCGGCAGCGGCGCCTGTGCGGCGCTGGTGGTCGGCCGGCTGTGGGGCCGGCTCGGCGCGTCGGTACAGATGCAGCTGCGCGGTGGCGTCGCGAAGATGGAATGGGCGGGCGAGGGCCAGCCGGTCTACATGACCGGGCCGGCCGCGACCGTGTACCGGGGTGAGCTGGACTGGAACGATCGGGGGGCGGCATGAGCGGGGGAGCGGATCTGAACGTCGCGGCGGCATCGGCGGAGCCGGCGCCCGACGAAACGCAGGTCGTGGCGTTTCTGCGGGCCAACCCGGATTTCCTGGCGCGCCATCCCGAGCTGTTCGAAGTGCTCGAGCTGCGCCATGCCAGCGGCGCGGCGGTGTCGCTGATCGAGCGCCAGGTCGAGATCCTGCGCGGCAAGAGCGGCCGCCTCGAAGACCGCCTCAGGAACCTGCTCGACGCCGCGCGCGACAACGAGGTGCGCGCGGCCAACGTGCACCGGCTGGCGCGCTCGCTGATCCGCGCGCCGACGCTGGCCGCGACCCTGACCGCCCTGCGCCGGTGCCTGCGCGAGGATTTCGACGTCGACGATTGCTGGGTCGGCATCGCGCCCAGCGCGCTCAAGCGCCACGACATCGAGGGCCTGCACGTGCTGGATCCGTCCGGCCCGGTGGCCAAGGCGTTCGAGAATTTCGTCCGCACGCGGCTGGTCGAGTGCGGGCCGCTCGACGAGGCGCGCGCCAAGCTGCTGTTCCCGGCAGCCAAGACACTGCCGCGCTCGGCGGCGATCGTGCCGCTGGAGAAGGAGAAGGACCTCGGCATGCTGGTGCTGGCGAGCGCCGATCCCGAGCGCTTCCAGCCGCGCCAGGGCCGGCTGTTCCTCGACATGACGGCCGACCTCGTCGCGGCCGCGGTGCGCGCGCGCCTGGGCTGAAAAGGTAAAGGTGTGCGTCCCCTTTTTGAACAGCTCGAGAGCTACCTGAAGCGCCTCGCCAGCGTGCGGCGGGCATCGAAGGCCACCGTCGATGGCCGCCGACGCGACCTGCAGAGCTTCGCGCGCTACGCGCGCGACTCCGGCCTGACGCTGCCCTCGCGAGTCGACACGCACCACGTGCGCGGCTACGTCGCGTCACTGCGCCGCGCCAAGGCCGGCAGCGCGACGGTCAAGCGCCACCTGTCGTCGCTGCGCGGCTTCTTCCGCCACCTGGTCGACCACGGCCAGCTGCGTTCCAATCCCGCGCTCGAAGTGCGCGCGCCGAAGCAGCCCCAGGCCCTGCCCAAGACGCTGACCCGGGAGGAGGCGGCGCGGCTGGTCGAGGCACCCGCCGAGGACGGCGCGATCGCCGCGCGCGACCGCGCGATCCTCGAGCTGTTCTATTCCTCGGGCCTGCGCCTGGCCGAGCTGCAGGGACTCGGCCTCGACGCGTTCGAGTCGGACCTGTCCGAGGTGCGCGTCACCGGCAAGGGCAGCCGCACGCGCATCGTCCCGGTCGGGCGCAAGGCGCGCGAGGCGCTGCGCGCGTGGCTGCGCGAACGCGGCGAGTTCGCGAAAGCGGGGGAGAGCGCGCTGTTCGTCAGCCGGCTCGGCCGGCGCCTGTCGCGCAATTCGATCGGACAGCGCCTCGCCTACTGGGCGCGGCGCGCGGGGCTCGGCGTGCGCGTGCACCCGCACCGGCTGCGTCACTCGTTCGCGACACACCTGCTCGAGGAAAGCGGCGACTTGCGCGCGGTGCAGGAACTCCTGGGCCACGCCAGCATCTCGACCACCCAGGTCTACACGCACCTGGATTTCTCCCACCTGGCGCGCATCTACGATTCGGCGCACCCGAGGGCCCGCCGCAAGACCTGATCTGCCGTTATGGAGTTACAAGTGAAGAACCTGATTCTGACCGTCGGTGTCGCGTCCACGCTGCTGATCGCCGCTTGCGGCGAGAAGGACGAGGCCGCCGCTCCGGCCGCTGAGGCCACCACGTCGGTTATCGCTCCGGCGACGACGCCCGCCGCCGCCGAAGCTGCCGCCAAGGCCGCCGTCGAAGCGGGCGCCGCCAAGGTGGAAGCCGCCGCGACCGAGGAGAAGGACGAGCAGCCGAAGCCGTAAGCCGCTTCAGGCCGCGGGGGGTTTCCATTTTTTCGGGCCCGCCGGCAGCGCCGACAGCTTGGTGAGCCCGGAATCGCGCGACATGCCGTGCTCCTCCAGCCGTGCGAGGTAGCGCGCCCAGTAGCGGTCGTGGTGGGCGCCGAGGTCCTCCAGCACGTCCCACGAATACAGGCCGGTGCTGTGGCCGTCGTCGAACACCAGCCGCACCGCGTAGCTGCCGACCGGATCGATCTGCTCGATCGCGACCGTGCGCTTGCCCGGCACCAGCGTCGGCTCGCCACCGGTGTGGCCGCGGACGTCGGCCGAGGGCGAGAACACCCGCAGGTATTCGCACGGTAGCGTGTAGCGCGTGCCGTCGGCATAGCCGACCTCGAGCACGCGCGACTTGCGGTGCAGGTGGATCGAGGTCGGGGCGTGCATGGAGTCCCATTGTCATTCCCGCGAAAGCGGGAATCCAGTCTGGATGCCCGCTTGCGCGGGCATGACGCTCAAAGGATGTAGCGGCTGAGGTCCTCGTCGCCGGCCAGCTTTTGCAGCTTGCGGTCGACGTAGGCGGCGTCGATCGTCAGGCTCACGCCCGACTTGTCGGGCGCCTCGTAGGCGACATCCTCCATCAGGCGCTCCATCACCGTGTGCAGGCGGCGCGCGCCGATGTTCTCGGTGCGCTCGTTGACCTGCCAGGCGACCTCGGCGAGGCGCTTGACGCCCTCGGCGGTGAATTCGACCGATACGTTCTCGGTCTTCATCAGCGCCGCGTACTGCTGTGTCAGCGAGTAGCTCGGCTCGGTCAGGATCCGCATGAAATCGTCGGTGGTCAGCGCGGCCAGCTCGACGCGGATCGGCAGGCGGCCCTGCAGCTCCGGGATCAGGTCGCTCGGCTTGGCCATGTGGAAGGCGCCCGAGCAGATGAACAGGATGTGGTCGGTCTTGACCATCCCGTACTTGGTCGTGACGGTGCAGCCCTCGACCAGCGGCAGCAGGTCGCGCTGCACGCCCTCGCGCGACACGTCGGCGCCGATCACGCCGGCCTCGCTGCGCCGGCAGACCTTGTCGATCTCGTCGATGAAGACGATGCCGTTCTCCTCGACGCTCTTCAGCGCCTCGGCCTTGACCGCCTCTTCGTCGACCAGCTTCGCGGCTTCCTCGTCGGTCAGCTCCTTGAGCGCCTCGCCGATGCGCAGCTTGCGCGTGCGCGGCTTGCCGCCTCCCAGGCTCTTGAACATCTCCTGCAGCTGGCCGGTCATCTCCTCCATGCCCGGCGGGCCCATGAACTCCAGGCGCGTGACCGGCGCGGTGACCTTGATCTCGATCTCCTTGTCGTCGAGCTTGCCTTCGCGCAGCTGCTTGCGGAACACCTGGCGCGCGGCGCCGTTCTCGGACTGGCGCGCCGGCGAGGGCTCGCCGAAATCCTGCGGCCGCGGCAGCAGCGCGTCGAGCACGCGGTCCTCGGCGGCGAGCTCCGCCCTGGCGCGCACGCGCACGGTCGCCTGCTCGCGCGCCTGCTTGACCGCGGCGTCGGCGAGGTCGCGCACGATGCTGTCGACGTCCTTGCCGACGTAGCCGACCTCGGTGAACTTGGTCGCCTCGACCTTCACGAACGGCGCGTTGGCCAGCTTCGCCAGGCGGCGCGCGATCTCGGTCTTGCCCACGCCGGTGGGGCCGATCATCAGGATGTTCTTCGGCGTGATCTCGGCGCGCATCGCGCCGGGCACCTGCTGGCGGCGCCAGCGGTTGCGCAGCGCGATGGCCACGGCCTTCTTGGCGGCCTGCTGGCCGACGATGAACTTGTCCAGCTCCTGCACGATCTCGCGCGGCGTCATCACCGACGGCACGGTGGCGCCGGGCAGCGGCACTCCAACGGAAATGTCGTTCATCCGAGCGTCTCGATCGTCAGCGAGTGGTTGGTGTAGATGCAGATGTCGGCGGCGATGTGCAGCGCCTTTTCCACCACGTCGCGCGCCGGCAATTCGGTGTTGTCGAACAGCGCCTGGGCCGCGGCTTGCGCGTACGCGCCGCCCGAGCCGATCGCCATCACGCCGCGCTCGGGCTCCATCACGTCGCCGTTGCCGGAGATCATCAGGGTCTGATCCTTGTCCGCGACGATCAGCAGCGCCTCGAGCCGGCGCAGGAAGCGGTCGGTGCGCCAGTCCTTGGCGATCTCGACCGCGGCGCGCGACAGCTGGCCGCCGTGCTTCTCGAGCTTGCTTTCGAAGCGCTCGAACAGGGTGAAGGCGTCGGCGGTGCCGCCGGCGAAGCCGGCCAGGATCTTGTCGGCGAACAGGCGGCGCACTTTGCGGGCATTGCCCTTGACGCGCGTGTTGCCCATCGAGACCTGGCCGTCGCCGCCGAGCGCGACCTGCTTGCCGCGCCGGACGCAGAGGATGGTGGTGCCGTCGAATTGTTTCATCGCTCGATGATGGGGGCGGCCCAGGGCGCTTTCAAGGCGCCCTCGTCGGGCCGGTACGCACGCCTCGCGGCGGGACTCGAATGCTCGGGCTTGGCGGCTTGGCTCCGCGAATGGCTCGCCGGACCGCGGCTTGCGCTCGCTCGCCATGGCTCGCTCGCCGCCACGCCGCGCCGCTACGCGGCTCCGGTCCGGCTGCGCTCTATTTCGCTTCGCAAGCCGCCAAGCCACTCGCCCGATTGCGCTGTGCGCTCAGGAGCGGGCGGGCGGCTCCCGATCCGGCAGCGGCTCACGCGGCGGCGGGACCGGTGTGCCCGGATCGCGAAAGTCAAAGCGCAGCGAGACGGAGCCCTGAGCAAAGCGAAGGGTGCCCGCGCGGCCGCGAGCGGAGCCTTGGCGGAGCGAGCAGCGCGGGCATCGAGCGAGCCATGTAGCGAGACGGGCACACCGGTCCCGTCGGATGCGGCGAGCAATCCCCGGAGGGAGCCACGCCGACCCGCTCCTGTGAGTCAGGCCACGCGGCAGAAGAAGGTCTTGAGGTAGCGCGTCTCGGGAATCGCGGGGTGCACCGGGTGGTCGGGGCCCTGCCCGCCCTGCCCGAGGATCTGCAGGCGGCGGCCGGCGGAGCGCGACTCGCGCAACAGGATGCGCTGCAGCGACTCGGCATCGAGGTGGTGCGAGCACGAGCACGACACCAGGATGCCGTCGGCCGACAGCAGCTCCATCGCGGTCTTGTTCAGCGCGCCGTAGTGCGCGCTGCCGGTCTCGAGGTCCTTCTTGCGCTTGATCAGCGCCGGCGGATCGACCACCACCACGTCGAACTTCTTCTGCTGAGTGCGCAGCTCGCGCAGCAAGGCGATGGCCTTGCCCTGCAGCGTCTCGAGCTGCAGGCCGTTGAGCTGCGCGTTCTTCGCCGCGCCTTCCAGCGCCGCGGCCGAGCTGTCGATCGCGGTGGCACTGCTCGCGCCGAGCTTCAGCGCCCGCAGCGACCAGCCGCCGAGGTAGCTGAATACGTCGAGCACGGAGCGGCCGCGCACGTAGGGCGCCAGCGCGTCGCGGTTGGCGCGCTGGTCGAAGAACCAGCCGGTCTTCTGTCCGGTCTTGACCGGGATCTCGAAGCGCACGCCGGCTTCCTCGATCGTGACCGTCTCCGGCACCTCGCCGATTTCCTCGACCTGCTCCGGCAGGCCCTCGGTCTCGCGCATCGACACGTCGTTGCGCAGCAGGATGCCGCGCGGCGCCAGCGCCTGCTTCAGGCCCTCGAGCAGCGCGGGCTTGAGCCTGTCCATGCCGGCGGTGGCCATCTGCACGACACACACTTCGCCGTAACGATCCACGACCAGGCCCGGCAGGCCGTCGGATTCGCCGTACACCAGCCGGTAGTACGGCCGGTCGTACAGCCGTTCGCGCAGCGCGAGCGCGCTCCTGATCCGGTTGGCAAACCAGGCGGGGTCGATGTCGGCCTTGCCGTTGCTGGTCAGCATGCGCGCCGCCAGCAGCGTGCGCGGATTGACGTAGCCCACGCCCATCACCTTGCCGCGCGCATCGACGATGCGGCACAACGCGCCGGGCTCGAACCCGGTCAGCGGCGTCGCGGCCGTGTCCACCTCGTTGGAGTAGATCCACAGGTGGCCGGCGCGCAGGCGCCGCTCTTCGCGCGGCTTGAGCCGCAGTTCAGGCAGGTTTGACTGGGACATGGGGACAGACCACCAATTCCACCGCCGCGGATGGCGGGCGAGCCATTGTCGCTGAAATTGGTGGTCTGTCCCCGGTTTACGCCCGGCTTACAACGCGGCGATGCACTCGATTTCGACGCGGGCGCCCAGCGCCAGGCCGCTGGCGCCGAGCGCGCTGCGCGCCGGCATCTTGCCTGCCGGGAAGTAGGTCACGTAGACCTCGTTCATCGCCGCCCACTCCTTCATGTCGGCGAGGAACACCGTGCACTTGACCACCCGGTCCATGCCCACGCCGTAGCGCGCAAAGCCCGCCTTGATGTGCTCCAGGGTCTGGCGCGTCTCGGCCTGGATGCCACCGGGCACCAGCTTGACGGTGCCCGGCTCGATGCCGAGCTTGCCGGACTGGAACAGCAGCCCGTGGGCACGAACGGCGTCGGCGAACGGCAGCTTGCCCTCCGGGTCGCCCGGGTTGGGATGGTGCTCGACCATGGCGGGCCCCTCGTGCGTGGCGCAGCCGGCGAGCAGGAAGACACCGAGGGCGAGGATCAGCAAGCGGGTCATGTCAGATCTCTCCATTCTTGGCGAAGCGCGTGAGGTGCCCGGCGGCACGGAACGCCAGCGCCTGGATGGTCATGGTCGGCTGGCCGCGGCCCGAGGTGACGAAGCTGCTGCCATCGCAGATGAACAGGTTCTTGACGTCGTGCGCGCGGTGGAAGCGATCCACCACCGAGGTCTTGGGGTCGTCGCCCATGCGGCAGGTGCCGAGCAGGTGGGCGCCGACGTTCTGCACCTCGATCGGCTCGCGCCAGGCCTTGCGCGCGCCGGCGGCCTGCAACAGTTCCATGCAGCGGTCCTGCAGGAAGGCCTGCAGCTTGAGGTCCTCGGGATGGTCGTGGTAGGTGACGCGAAACGCCGGCCGGCCGAGCGGATCCCTTGCCTTCGGGTCCAGCGTGATGTTGTTGGAGTCCACCGCCAGCGAGGTGCCGCTGCCGAGCACCGCCATGTGGCGGGTGAAGGCGTGCGACAGGTACTTCTTGTACTCGGCGCCCCAGCGCGGCACGTCGGGCGGCACCGTGGTCAGCGCGAACAACATCGGCGAGTGCGCGAGGAACGGGCGGGCGTCGATGCCGCCGCCGCCGTAGAAGCCGCGCTTGGGGTCGGATTCGTAGAAGTCGTGCACGATGCGCGTGCACTGGATGCTCTTGTAGTCGTGCAGCTGCTCGTCGAACAGCCCGTGCGACACCGAGTGGCTGTTGAACATCAGGCCCTTGCCGACCCGGCCGTTGCTGTTGGCCAGGCCCTGCGGGAATTTCGCCGAGTTCGACATCAGCAGCAGGCGCGGCGTTTCGGCGCCGTTGGCGCACAGCACCACGGCCTTGGCCTTCTGCGCCGTCGGCCGGCCCTTCTCGTCCCAGTACTGCACCTCGGTCACGCGGCCGTCCTTGCCAACCTCCACGCGATACACCGCGCAGCGCACACGCAGCTCGCAGCGGCCGGTGGCCAGCGCCTCGGGAATCATGGTCGCCAGCGTCGAGGACTTGGCGTTCGCCTCGCAGCCGAAGCCCATGCAGAAGCCGCAGTGGATGCAGGCGGAGCGGCCGTTGTAGTTCTGCGAGAGGATCGCCACCGGCGCCACCTGCGGGTGGAGGCCGAGCTTGTTGGCGGCGGCCTCCAGCAGCGCGCCGGAGGACTTCAGCGGCATCGGCGGCAGCGGATAGGGCTTGGAACGCGGTGGATCGAACGGCCCCGGCGCGCCGGACACGCCGATCTCCCAGTCGACGCGCGTGTAGTACGGCTCGAGCTCTTCGTAGGTGATCGGCCAGTCGTCGAAGCCGGTGCCTGCGATCGAACCGACCTTGCTCTTCTCCGTGAAGTCGACCGGGCGCATGCGCCAGTAGTTGCCGGAGAAGTGCACGCTGCTGCCGCCGACGCCCTGCGCATACAGGGCCGGCGGCGGGTCGTTCTGCACGCGGGCGGTGTCGGTCGCGGTGCGGCGATAGGTCTGGACGTTTTCGGCACCGCCGAGTAGTTCGTTGTTGAACTGGGTGCTCAGCTCGTCGTGCTTGAAGTCGGCCGCGGTGCGATGCGGTCCCTGCTCCAGCAGCACGACGCTGAAGCCGGCCTTGCCGAGCTCACGCGCCATGACGCCGCCGGCCGCGCCGGAGCCGACCACCACGAAGTCCACCGGTTCGCGGGTGGAGAACGTCGCGCTCATTTCTTGCCGGCCTTCGCGACCTGCGCGTCGTAGAAGCCGAACGGCGGCTGCCAGAAATGGCGGTGCTCGAAACCGAGCACCTTCCAGCCGGCGTAGTCCTTGTTGCCGCCGTAGACCGGCAGGGCGAACATGCCGGCGATCGTCATGAAGTACACCGCACCGAAGAACGGCGACTTCTCCTCACCCTTCAGCACCGCGACCTGCTCCGCCGGCGGCAGCATGGAGAAGCGCGCCTCGGGCTGGCCCTGGTCGGCGGCGAGCTTCTGGTTCAGCGCGCTGAGGCCACCCAGGATCGAATCCGTGCGATCCGCCATGAAGGTGCGCAGGGCGCTGTCCATGAAATAGACCACGCCGGCCTCGGTCGCGCCGGGCGAGCCGTCGCTGGGGATGATCTGCGCGGCGATGGCGGCGAG
>JBOICR010000148.1:0-8149 GCA_050740195.1 Nevskiaceae bacterium
AATCCGCACAACGAGGATTACCTGATGACCAAGGCCGACAAGCTCGGCCACCTGCTGAAGTCGGAGGGCTCCCGGTGACCCGGCGCAAGACCAAGAGCCGGCGCGCGAGCGTGGGCGCCGGCACCCGCGCGCTGGTCGAGACGCCGAAGAGTGTCCTGCGCGAGCTCGGCTCGCTGACCTACCAGACCTATCGCGTATCGAAGAGTTTCGGCCCGCTGGTGAAGCTGCTGTCCGACGAGAAAGACGTGACACGGCCGGAACTGGCCGCGGCGACGGATAGCGTGTTCGAGGCGCTGTACGCCCACCCGGTGACGCGCTCAGCCGAGCGCGTGACCGGCTACCTGCGCAAGCGCGGCATGATCCCGAACGAGCAGTCGACCGAAGAACTGATTCGCTTCGTGATCGACCAGCTGGTGCAGCGCAGCCCGGTGCCGGTACCCGAGGCGATCGTCAAGGAGTTCTGGGCGTTCTTCGACGAACTGTTCCGGTCGGACGAGCTCAAGGGGCTCGGCGAGATGACGCTCGACATGGTGCGCTTGGTGCTGCGCACCTACGAGCCGCTGCTGGTGGAAGTGGCGAACGTGCTGAAGGCCGGCGTGCGCTTCAACCAGTGGCAGTTGCAGGAGCTGATGCGGCGCGCCGCCACCGTGCGCGGCGACGTCGCGATCCTGCGCCGCCAGATCAAGGCGATCCGGTACCTCAAGCCGTTCTTCGAGACCGACCCGAAGGATTTCAAGAAGCAGGCCGAGATCGTCGCCCAGATGGTGCGCGAGTTCGGGCCGTTCTTCATCAAGATGGCGCAGGTCGCGGCGGCCAACGCCGACTTCCTGCCGGAGGAGATCGCCCGGGAGCTGGAGGTCTTCCACGAAGACGTGCCGCCGATGAGCGCCGAGGAGGTCAATGCGGCCTTCATCGAGAGCTTCGGCAAACTGCCGACCGAGCGCTACATGGGCTTCGACGCCGCCAAGCCGGTGCGCTCGGGCTCGATCGGCTCGGTCTACGTCGCCAAGAAGGCCTTCATCGAGGACGGCAAAGAGGTCCTGCGCTCGATCGTGATCAAGGTCGGACGCCAGAACATCGATCGCGAGTTCGTCATCGGCAAGCTGGTCATCGGGCTGGCCATCATGTCCACGCAGTACTGGGCGCCGCACTCGAAGGTCGCGCCGTTCCTGCGCGCGCTGCAGGAGCAGGTCGACGAGTTCGTCGCGGGCTTCGCGCAGGAGCTGGATTTCGACGCCGAAGCGCGCAACCAGGCCCGGTTCCGCGAGCGCGCGGCCGGCAGCCTGACCTGGCGCGTGCCGATCCTCTACGGCAGCTCGCGGCGCATCCTGGAGATGGAGTACCTGGAGGACGCCCGCAGCCTGGTGCAGGCGCTGCGCGCGCTGCCGCGGCGCAAGCGCCGCGACTTCCAGCGGCAGGTCAGCGAGCGGCTGCTGTACACGGTGCTGTCGCACATCTTCGTGCACCAGGAGATCCACGGCGACATGCACCCGGGCAACATCATGATCGGCTCGGATGGCGCGCTGTACCTGATCGACTGGGGCAACATCGTCGCGCTCGATGGCAAGTGGCCGGCGGTGTGGGACTACCTGGCCGGCGCGGTGCTGGCCGATCCGGACCTGCTGACCGATGCGCTGATCAACATCAGCACGCAGCCCGAGGCCAACCGCGCGCGCCGCCGTGAAATTCGCGCCGCGCTGGTCGAGACGCTGGCCAAGAAGAAGGTCGAGACGCTGAGCGGGACGAACTTCGTGCGCGTGCTGCGCAGGGGCGGGTTGGAGGGCTTGCACCGGCGCGGCCAGGCCGTGCTGCACCTGATGTCGAACACGCAATCCACCGGCGTCGTGCTGGCCCGCGAATACCTGCACCTGTCGCGGGCGCTGATGGCGACCATCGGCAGTTTCAGCTCGCTGTACGAGGACAGCCCCAAGCGCCTGCTGCTGCAGGACCTGGCCGAGGGTGTAATCCGCATGCCGGTGCGCTACACCCGCGAGCGCGTGAACACCGAGGTCACCAACCTGCGCGCGCGCGCGGCGCGCGTGCTGCCGCTGCCGAACGCGGTGCGCAGCCGCTGGCTGCCCGTGCCGCTGCCCGTTCCGGCGCCGTGATTTACCGGCTCGCGCGCGAGGCGCTGTTCGCGCTCGACCCCGAGCACGCACACGATCTGACCCTCGCGGCGTTCGCGCGCGCCCCGCGCCTGGCGACGGCGCCGTTTCGCGGCGCGGTCAGGGACGACCCGGCCGAGCTGCTCGGCCTGCGCTTCCGCAACCGGGTGGGACTCGCGGCGGGGCTCGACAAGAACGGCGACTGTATCGAGGCGTGGGACCGGCTCGGCTTCGGCTTCGTCGAGGTCGGCACCGTTACCCCGAGGCCGCAGCCGGGCAACCCGAAGCCGCGCATGTTCCGGCTGCCGGCGCAGCAGGCGCTGATCAATCGCCTCGGCTTCAACAACAAGGGTGTCGACTACCTGGTCCAGCGCGTGCGCGAGTCGCGCTGCCGCGCGGTGCTCGGAATCAACATCGGCAAGAACGCCGACACCCCGGTGGATTTGGCCGGCGACGATTACGAGGTCTGCCTGCGCAAGGTGCACGCGGTAGCGGGCTACGTGACGGTCAACATCTCGTCGCCCAACACGAAGAACCTGCGCGACCTCCAGGAAGAGCAGCGCCTGCGCGCGCTGCTGACGCGGCTGCGGGCCGTGCGCGGCGAGCTGGCGCAGAAGGACGGCCGGCGCGCGCCCATGCTGGTGAAGCTGGCTCCGGACCTCGACGCCGAGGCGCTGCGCCGCACCGGGGCGCTGGCCCGCGAGCTCGGCGCGGACGGCCTGATTGCGACCAATACGACGATCCAGCGCCCGGGTGTCGACGGCGCGCTACACGCGGCCGAGGCAGGCGGGCTGTCCGGCGCGCCGCTCAAGCCGCTGGCGCTGCAAGCGCTGCGCGTGCTGCGTGGCGAGCTGGGCGCGGACTATCCGCTGGTCGGGGTGGGGGGCATCGTCAGCGGCGCCGATGCGCGCGAGCGCCGCGCGGCCGGCGCAGACCTGGTGCAGATCTACACCGGTTTCATCTACCAGGGGCCGCCGTTGATTGCGGAGTGCGCACGCGCGTGACCGCGCAGGAGCTGCCGCAAAGCCCGTGCACCGGCGTCTGCCGGCTCGATGCGCAGGACGTCTGCGCCGGCTGCGCGCGCACGATCGACGAGATCATCGAGTGGCCCGGGGCAAGCGATGAGCGCAAGCGCGCGATTGTCGCCGCCGCGCGCCGTCGGCTGCCGACTGGACAGGCCTCTGGCAGTGCCGGCGGCGGTATAGGGTAAGATTCGCAGCTTCGAGCTGCTTCCACCGGAGGAAAAGTCATGAAGAAGTCCCTGTGGGCCGTGGCGCTGGTCGCGCTGCCGTTAGCCGCCGGCGCGGCCGACGAGCTGGAGATCGACGGCAGCCACACGTATCCGAACTTCACCGTCAGCCATCGCGGCCTGTCGCTGATCCACGGCCGCTTCAACGACACCAGCGGCAAGGTCGTGGTCGATCGCGACGGCAAGACCAGCTCGGTCAAGGTCGTGGTCCAGACGGCGTCGGTCGACACCGGTCACGACAAGCGGGACGAGCACCTGCGCAGCGCCGAGTTTCTCGACGTGGCGAAGTACCCGACGATGACCTACGAGTCCACCAAGGTGACGTTCACCGGCGCCGAGACCGCCAGGGTGGAAGGCAACCTGACCCTGCACGGGGTCACCAAGCCGCTGGCCCTCGAGGTCACGCGCTTCACCTGCACCATGCACACGGTCAAGAAGACCCCGATCTGCGGGTTCTCCGCGCGCGGCACGGTGAAGCGGTCCGACTTCGGCATTACCTACGGCGTGCCGAACCTCGGCGAGGACGTCGAGCTGCAGATCGAAGCCGAGGCCCAGGCGCCCAAGAAAGACGAGAAGCCTAAAGGCTGAGCTTGCGCAGCTCCTGCGCCGGGACGGACTCGTCCCACAGCAGGTCGAAGCCCTTCAATTTGAGCCGCGCGGTGCCGGGCGACGCGCCATAGAACTTCGATTCGAGGTCCTGCGGCGCTTCGCGGTGCAGCAGCGCGCGGCCATCGGTGATCAGGACTTCCTCGCGCACGACCTGCTGGCGGTTGGACAGCAGCTCGCGGAATTCGACGAAGCTCGTCATGCTGCGGCCGAATTCCACCAGTCGCGGGCTGTTGGCGATGGCCAGCTGCGTGGAGTTGACCAGCACGCGCACCTTGGTGTGCGAGTGCTGCAGCACGAAGCGGCGCAGCGATTCGGTGAAGATGCCGGTGCCGTAGACGCGCCGGTCGAGCTCCTGCGAGAGCAGGGCGACCTCCATGTGCGCCGCGCTGACCATCTGCGTCGCTTTGGCCGCGAAGTCGGCGACGCCGGTCAGCAGGTCGGGCTTGGCTTCTTCCATCACAGTCTCCGCGCCTGGTCGGCGGCATCGCCCGTGTAGTCGGCGGGCGTCAGCGCGAGCAGGCGCTTCTTCTCTTTCTCGGGCAGCTTGAGACCCTGCACGAAGGCGCGCAAGGCTTCCTTGCCGACCTTCTTGCCGCGCGTGTAGCGCTTGAGCTGTTCGTAGGGCTCCGGCAGGCCGTAACGGCGCATCACGGTCTGGATCGCCTCGGCCAGCACCTCCCAGTTGTCCTCGAGGTCGCGGCTCATGCGCCAGGCGTCGGCGTCGAGCTTCTTCGCGCCGCGTTCGATCGACTGCCAGGCGATCAGGGCGTGGGCGACGCCGACGCCGAGGTTGCGCAGCACGGTCGAGTCGGTCAGGTCGCGCTGCCAGCGCGACACCGGCAGCTTGGCCGACAGGTGGTGGAACAGCGCGTTGGCCAGGCCGAGGTTGCCCTCGGCGTTCTCGAAGTCGATCGGGTTGACCTTGTGCGGCATGGTCGAGGAGCCGACTTCGCCGGCGACGGCGCGCTGCACGAAGTAGCCGAGCGAGATGTAGCCCCAGGTGTCGCGGCAGAAATCGACCAGGATCGTATTGATGCGTGCCAGCGCGTCGAAGTACTCGGCGATCCAGTCGTGCGGCTCGATCTGCGTCGTCGCCGGGCTGCGGACCAGCCCGAGGCCCTTCAGGAACTCGTCGGCCAGCCGGTTCCA
Organism: Nevskiaceae bacterium; assembly: GCA_050740195.1. Taxonomy (GTDB): domain Bacteria; phylum Pseudomonadota; class Gammaproteobacteria; order Nevskiales; family Nevskiaceae; genus JACPFV01. The sequence continues at coordinate 5,113 of JBOICR010000148.1, forward strand.
GTTCACGCCGGGGTAGGCAATTCGATGGGCATTGAAGTTGCCGACCGCGCCGTTGATCTTGCCCAGGATCTCGACCGCGGCGAATCCGCGGCGCTGGCGGCGCAGGCGCTGCACGAACACGGCGACTTCCTTGCCGAGCGTGGTCGGCGAGGCCGGCTGGCCGTGCGTGCGGGCCAGCATCGGCTGGTCGCCATAGCGCTTGGCCAGGGCTGTCAGCACCTTGATCAGCCCGTCGAGCGCTGGCAGCAGCACCCTCTCGCGCGCCTGTTTCAGCATCAGCGCGTACGCCAGGTTGTTGATGTCCTCGGAGGTGCAGGCGAAGTGGATGAATTCCTTCAGCCCGGCGAGGTCCTTCGAGCTGTTGATCTTCTCCTTGAGGTAGTACTCGATCGCCTTGACGTCGTGATTGGTCGTGTCCTCGATCGCCTTGACGCGCTGGGCCTCGGCCACGTCGAACTTTTCCGCGATCTGTTCGAGGCGCCGGCGCGCCGCGGACGACAGCTGGGGCACTTCCCGGATGCGCGGGTGCATGGACAGCGCTTCGAGCCAGCGGATCTCGACATACAGCCGGTTCCGGATCAGCCCGTATTCGCTGAAGATCTCCCGCAGGCTGAAAGTCTTCTCGGCGTAGCGCCCGTCAATCGGCGAGATCGCGGTCAGCGAATTCAAGTTCATGAAGGCAGGGCGCTTTTTGGTAGGATTGCCCGCCGCATTTTACCCGAACCGCCCGGCAGGGCCGTTCACGTGAGCAAGGAAAAACCCATGGCAAAGCAGGGTCTGCGCATCGAGAAGGACAGCATGGGCGAGCTGGAGGTCCCGGCCAACGCCCTGTGGGGCGCCCAGACGCAGCGCGCCTACAACAACTTTCCGGTCTCCGGCCTGCGCATGCCGCGCGGCTTCATCCGGGCGATGGGCCTGATCAAGGCCACCGCCGCCGAGGTGAACGAGGGGCTCGGCCTGCTGGAAGGGCAGGTCGCGGTCGCCGTGCGCGACGCCTCGATCGCGGTGGCCGAGGGCCACCACGACGAGCAGTTCCCGCTGGACGTGTTCCAGACCGGCTCGGGCACGTCGTCGAACATGAACGCGAACGAGGTGATCGCCCACGTCGCCGAGAAGGCCGCCGGCACCAAGGTCCACCCGAACGACCACGTCAACCTCGGGCAGAGCTCCAACGACGTCATTCCCACCGCGATCCACGTGGCCGCGGCGCTGGCGATCCACGAGAAGCTCATCCCGATGCTCGACAACCTCGCCAAGACCATCGAGGCCAAGGGCAATTCGCTGCGGTACCAGACCAAGACCGGCCGCACCCACCTGATGGACGCGATGCCGGTGCGTTTCGACCAGGAGATGTCGGGCTGGGCCCAGCAGCTGCACAACGGCGTGCAGCGCCTGAAAGCCTGCCGGCCGCGCCTGCACGCGCTCGCCCAGGGCGGCACCGCCGTCGGCACCGGCATCAACGCGCATCCGGAGTTCGGCAAGAAGTTCGCCGCGGCGCTGGCCCAGCGCACCGGCGTGCCGTTCACCGCGAGCCCGAATTATTTCGAGAGCCTGTCGTCCCAGGACGCGGCGGTCGAAGTGTCCGGCGCGCTGCGCACGATCGCGGTGTCGATCATGAAGATTGCCAACGATCTGCGCTGGATGAACTCGGGGCCGCTCGCCGGCATCGGCGAGATCGCGCTGCCGGCGCTGCAGCCGGGCTCCAGCATCATGCCGGGCAAGGTCAACCCGGTGATCCCGGAGGCGGCCTGCATGGTCGCCGCGCAGGTCATGGGCAACGACACGACGATCATGATCGGGGGCCAATCCGGCAACTTCCAGCTGAACGTCATGCTGCCGGTGATCGCGTACAACCTGCTGCAGAGCATCGAGCTGCTGACCAACATCTCGCGGCTGCTCGGCGAGTCGGTGATCGAGGGCTTCACGATCAACAAGAAGGCGATCCAGGAGGCGCTCGAGCGCAACCCGATCCTGATCACGGCGCTGAACGCGGTGATCGGCTACGAGAAGGGCGCGGCCATCGCCAAGAAGGCCTACGCCGAGGGCCGGCCGATCGTCGAGGTGGCGCTGGCCGACCCGGACGTCGCCAAGAAGGGCCTCAAGCGCGAAGACCTGCTCAAGCTGCTGAACCCGGCCGAGCTCACTACCGGCGGCATCAAGGGGCCGGGCGGCTCCGGCGGCTGACCGATTCAACTAGCGGGATTGACCGCGGGCCACAGCGCATGAACCGATTCCCGATCCGCTGGCTGTATGCACTGGGCTTCGCCGCGTGCGCGGCCGGCATGGCGTTTGTCCTGTACCTCGAGCACTTCCGGGGCCTGGAACCCTGCCCGATGTGCGTTTTCCAGCGCGTCGCCATGGTCGCGGCCGGGCTGGTGTTCCTGGCGGGGGCGATTCATGCGCCGAGGGGTGCCGGCCGCTGGGCCTACTCCGGTCTCGCGGCGCTGGCCGCGGGAGCAGGGGCGGGCATCGCCGGGCGCCACGTGTGGCTGCAGAGCCTGCCGCCCGACCAGGTGCCGGCCTGCGGGCCGACGCTCGAATATCTGATGGGCATGCTGCCGTTCACCGAGGTGGTCCGGACCGTCCTGCGCGGCGACGGTAACTGCGCCCTCATCGACTGGTCCTTCCTCGGTCTCAGCCTGCCGGGTTGGGCCCTCGTTGCGTTCGCCGGGCTCACGCTGCTCGCGCTGGCGGCGCCGCTGGTCGCGCGCCCGCCAGCGCCATGACCTTCGCCACCACCGACTTGTCCGACGCGCACCCCGAATCGCAGACCTGCGATCCGGTGTTCCGCGATTTCGGCGGGCGCAAGGCGTTCCACGGTGCGATCAAGACGCTGAAAATCTTCGAAGACAATCAGCTGCTGCGCGCGACGCTGGAGACGGCGGGCGGGGGCCGCGTGCTGGTGGTCGACGCCGGCGGCTCGATGCGCTGCGCGGTGCTCGGCGGCAACCTCGGCGCGCTGGCGATGAAGAACCGCTGGGCCGGCCTGCTGGTCTACGGCTGCGTGCGCGACACCGAGGAGCTCGCCGGGCAGGAC
>JBOICR010000149.1:0-2936 GCA_050740195.1 Nevskiaceae bacterium
GTTGCGGCGCCTTCACCAGCAGGTCCTGGATGTTCAGCGTGCCGAGCTCATGGAACAGGATGAACAGGCCGATCGCCATGAAGGTGTCGCCGACGCGGGTGACGACGAAGGCCTTGCGCGCCGCGAGACCGTTGGCCGGGTCCTGGTACCAGAAGCCAATCAGCAGATAGCTGCAGAGTCCGACACCCTCCCAGCCGAAGTACAGGAACAGCAGGTTGTCACCCAGCACCAGGAAGATCATCGAGGCGACGAACAGGTTCATGTACGAGAAGAACCGGTCGTAGCCCTCGTCGCCGCGCATGTACCAGCTGGCGAAGAGATGAATGAAGAAGCCGACGCCGGTGATGACGCCGAGCATGGTCAGGCTCAATGCATCGAGCCGCAGTGCGAACTGCGGCGCGAAGCCGTCCACGTTCATCCAGGTCCACAGCACCTGGGTGTAGAAGTGGTCCACCGGCGGGTGGCGCAGGAATTCGAAGCCGAGCACCAGCGTGGTCAGCGCCGCCATGCCGATCGAGCCGACGCCGACGATCGCGGCCGGGGTTTCCTTCAGCCGGCCGCGCGCGAACGCCAGGATGACGAAGCCGGCGATCGGGAAGGCGAAGGTCAGGAACAGCAGGTCGAACACGCTTGAAAAGAAGGGGCTGGCCATGGCGTCAGCCCTTCATCCCCGACAGCGCATCGGTGTCGAGCGTCACGTAGCGCCGATAGACCTGCAGCACCAGCGCGAGGCCGACGGCGGCCTCGGAGGCGGCCAGCGTGACGATCAGCACGAACATCACCTGGCCGTCCGGCGCCGCCCAGCGCGCGCCGGCGCTGATGAAGGCGAGCGCGGCCGCGTTCAGCATGATCTCGAGCGACATCAGCACGAACAGCACGTTGCGGCGCGCGAGCAGGCCGAACAGCCCCAGCGCGAACAGCGCGGAGGCCAGCAGCAGGCCATGCTCCATCGACACCGTGCCCATCGTGGTTGTCGTCGCTCCCTATTGGTCCGCGCGGGCCAGGTGGAAGGCCGCGACCAGCGCTCCCAGCAGCAGCATCGAGGCCAGCTCGACGGCGAGCAGGTAAGGGCCGTACATGGCGATGCCGACCTGCTTGACCGTGACTTCGGTGCCGAACGGGGACGCCGCCGGCTCGATCGCGCCGCCGCCCTGGATCAGCAGCCACAGGATCTCGGCCAGCAGCACCAGCGCCATCAGCGAGGGCCCGATCCAGACCCGCGGCGCGAACAGCCTGGCCTCCCGCTCGGCGGCGTCGCCGAGGTTCAGCATCATCACGACGAACACGAACAGCACCATGATGGCGCCGGCGTAGACGATCACCTCGAGCAGCGCCGCGAACGGCGCGCCGAACAGGAAGAAGATCACCGCGACCGCCAGCAGCGAGACGATCAGGTACAGCAGCGCGTGCACCGGGTTGCGGCTGGTGACGGTGTAGACCGTGCAGAACAGCGCGACGGTCGCGGCGAAGTAGAAGGCGAGGTCGAAGGTCGTCACGGCATGAGGCTCTTCACGTCGACCGGCGGTTCCTCGTTCTTCGCCTCGCCCTTATTTTTACCGGCGATGGCGAGGCCCGCCACGCGGTAGAAGTTGTAACCGGGCTGCTTGCCGACGCCGTTGATCAGGAGATGTTCCTTTTCGTACACCATGTTTTGGCGGTCGTACTCGGCCATCTCGTAATCCGGCGTGAGCTGGATGGCGTAGGTCGGGCAGGCTTCCTCGCACAGCCCGCAATAGATGCAGCGGCTGAAGTTGATGCGGAACCACTCTGGGTACCAGCGGCCGTCCTCTTTCTCGGCCTTCTGCAGCGAGATGCAGCCGACCGGACAGGCCACCGCGCACAGGTTGCAGGCGACGCAGCGCTCCTCGCCGTCGGGGTCCCGCGTCAGCACGATGCGGCCGCGGTAGCGCGGCGGCAGGTAGGGCTTCTGCTCGGGATACTGGATCGTGGCCTTCGTGTAGAACGTGCGCTTGACCAGGTACCACAGGCTGACCAGCTGGCTCCAGGTTCCAACGACGTGGAACTTGATCTCCTCCCACGCCTTAGCCATGCGCCGCCTCCAGCACGAAGTAGCCGGTCACCAGGATGTTCACGATCGTGATCGGCAGCAGCACCTTCCAGCCGAAGCCCATCAGCTGGTCGTAGCGCGGGCGGGGAATCGCCGAGCGCAGCAGGATGAAGAACAGGATGAAGAAGAAAGTCTTGCCGGCGAAGTACGCCATCGCCAGCAGGTCGAGGCCGAACAGCATGACCTGGCCGAGCCACGGGCCGTGCCAGCCGCCGAGGAACAGCGCGGTCAGCATCGCCGAGACCAGCACGACGGCGACGTACTCGCCGACGAAGAACATGCCGAACTTCATGCCCGAGTACTCGGTGTGGAAGCCGGCGGTCAGCTCGTGCTCGGCCTCCGGCAGGTCCAGCGGCAGGCGGTGGGTTTCGGCCAGCCCCGCGACCAGGAAGGTCACGAAGCCGAGGAACTGCGGGACGATGTACCAGTTGGGGAACCACGACAGGCCGGGCAATGCCGCCAGCGGGCTCGGCTGCTGCTGCGCCAGCACGATGTCGGTCATGTTGAAGCTGCCGGCCTGGAGCACGACGCCCATCAACGCCAGGCCCATGAACACTTCGTAGGTGATGGTCTGCGCCGAGGCTCGCATCGTGCCCAGCAGCGCGTATTTGTTGTTGGACGCCCAGCCGCCGAGCATCACGCTGTAGACGGCGAGCGAGGTCATCGCCAGGAAGAACAGCAGGCCGACATTCCAGTCGCCGGCGACGCTGACGCCGGGCGCCCACGGTACGACCGCGATCGCCATCAGGATCGTCGCCATCACGATCGCCGGGGCGATCACGAACACCGGCTTGTCGACGAAGGGCGGGACCCAGTCCTCCTTCATGAAGATCTTGACCATGTCGGCGACGACCTGGCCGAGGCCGAG
>JBOICR010000150.1:0-4537 GCA_050740195.1 Nevskiaceae bacterium
ATCGCGGCGGGCTGCTCTACGGCATCCTCAACGGGCTCGACTGGGAAACCACCGGCCGCGTGGCCTCGCTGATGGGCGCGATCAAGATCGAGCGCCCGGGCACGCAGAACCACTTCATCACGCCCGAGGCGTTCCGGGCGCGGTTCAAGAAGGAGTTTCGGTACGAGCTGAAGTAGCCGCCTAGTGCGCCGGCAGCCCCGCGAGGCGGATCAGTTCGATCACCGGCCCGGGGTAGACGCCGAGCACGAACATCAGCAGCGTCAGCAGCAGCACCATCACGCCGCCGACCTGCTGGGCCCAGTTGATCGGGGCGTCGAACTTCAGGCGCTCCGGGTCCTGCATGAACATCGTCACGACGACGCGCAGGTAGTAGTACAACCCGATCGCGCTGCCGAACACCACCGCGCCGATCAGCCACCACAGGCCGCTGTCGATGCCGGCGGCGATGACGTAGAACTTGCCGATGAAGCCGGCGGTGATCGGGATGCCGGCCAGCGACAGCATCATCGGCACCATGATCGCGACCAGCAACGGCCGGCGCCAGAACAGGCCGCGGTAGTCGTACAGGTTGTCGGCGTCGCGCTCGCCGCGCGGGCTCGACATCAGCGCGACCACGCCGAACGCTCCGAGTTGCGTCACGGAGTAGGTGATCAGGTACATGCCGACCGCCTCGACCCGGAACTCGCCCGCGGCGATCAGCGCGACCAGCAGGTAGCCGATGTGCGCGATCGACGAGTAAGCGAACAGCCGCTTGATGTTGGTCTGCAGCAGCGCCAGCACGTTGCCGACGATGATCGAGACGAACGCGAGCGCCGACAGCGCGTCGACCAGCGCGTCGAACTGGTCGGCGTGGCCCTGCACGAACCAGCGCAGCAGCACGACGAACACCGCGGTCTTCGACACGGTCGCCAGGAAGGCGCCGACCGGGGCCGGCGCGCCTTCGTACACGTCCGGCGTCCACAGGTGGAACGGCACCAGCGACAGCTTGAAACCGACCGCGACGATGATCATGCCGGCGCCGGCGAGCAGGTAGGGGTTGCCGAAGCCCTCGATCCGGCCGATGGCGTCGCCCATCTCGATGAAGCCCAGCGTGCCGGCCTGCGAGTACACCAGCGCCATGCCAAACAGCAGGAAAGCGGAGGCGCCGGCCGACAGGATCAGGTACTTGACGCCCGCCTCGAGCGAGCGCGCGTCGCGCCAGACGTAGGCGACCATGCCGTACAGCGGCACCGACAGGATCTCGAGGCCGAGGAAGAACGAGGCGAAGTGCGTGCTCGAGGCCAGCACCAGCGCGCCGAGCGCGGCCACCGACAGCAGCACGTAGTTCTCTTCCTTGAAGCCGCGGTGCCCCTCGAGATACGCGTGCGACAGCGTCGCCGTCGCCAGCGTCAGCACCAGGATCAACGCGTAATAGAACAGGGCGTACGCGTCCACCACCAGCAGCGGCGTGATCTGCTGCGGCCCGTCGTACAGGTAGAACACCAGCAGGGTCCAGAACAGCGCGGCGTTGAGGCCGGCGACGCAGAACGTCGCGTTCCACCAGTGGTTGCGCCGGACCGCGATGGCCAGCATCACGAACACCGCCGTGCCCGCCACGGCCAGGATCGGCAGCAGCGCGATCCACTGCTGGAGCGTGAAGGTCATGGCGTCGCTCCGACGGCGGCGGCGTGGCCCGCGGCGGCGTAGAGGCTGTGCAGCGCCTGCATCACCGCGGCCGAGGTGTCGAGTACCGGCTGCGGGTAGACGCCGAGGATCAGCAGCAGCGCCATCAGGCTCATGCAGGTGACGAGCTCGCGGCGGTTGAGGTCGTCGAGTTTCTCGGCGGACTCGGCCTTACCGTGGAAGGCGCGCTGGATCATCATCAGCGAGTACACCGCGGCGAGGATCAGGCCGCTGGCGGCGACGATCGTGACCGGCTTGTTGATCGGCCAGGTGCCGATCAGCACCAGGAACTCGCCGACGAAGTTGCCCAGCCCCGGCAGGCCCAGCGCCGCCAGCGCGAAGAACATGACGATCGGCGGCAGGTACGGGAAGCGCGCCCACAGGCCGCCCATCTCGCGCAGGTCGCGCGTGTGGATGCGCTCGTAGATTTCGCCGCACAGGATGAACAGCGCGCCCGCCGAGATGCCGTGGGCGATCATCGTGATGATCGCGCCCTGCAGCGCCTGCTCGGTGCCGGCGTAGATGCCGACCAGCACGAACCCCATGTGCGAGACCGACGAGTAGGCGACCAGGCGCTTGACGTCGTTCTGGGCGAAGGTCATGAACGCGCCGTAGACGATGCCGATCGTCCCCAGCCACATCGCCACCGGCGCGAAGCTGGCAGAGGCTGCCGGGAACAGCGGCAGGCCGAAGCGCATCAGGCCGTAGGCCGCGGTCTTGAGGAGAATCCCGGCGAGGTCGACCGAGCCGGCGGTCGGCGCCTGCGAGTGCGCGTCGGGCAGCCAGGTGTGGAACGGCACCACCGGCAGCTTGACCATGAACGCGACGAAGAAGCCCAGCATCAGCAGGTACTGGACCTCGGACGACATCGGCGTGTTCAGCAGCACTTCGTAGTCGAAGCTCCACACGCCGGTGGCCTGGTGGTTGACCCAGACCAGGCCGAGGATGCCGAGCAGCATCAGCAGGCCCGAGGCCTGCGTGAAGATGAAGAACTTGGTCGCGGCGTAGATGCGTCCCTTGCCGCCCGGGGCGTTGTGGCCCCAGATCGCGATCAGGAAGTACATCGGCACCAGCATCATTTCCCAGAAGAAGAAGAACAGGAACAGGTCGAGCGCGAGGAACACGCCGACCACGCCGCCGAGGTTCCACAGCAGGTTCAGGTGGAAGAATCCGACGTAGCGGCCGATTTCCTTCCACGAGCAGGCGACCGCCATCAGGCCGAGCAGGTTGGTCAGCACGATCAGCAGCATCGACAGGCCGTCGAGACCGAGGTGGACGCTGATGCCGAAGCGCTCGATCCACGGCTGCTGGAACTCGAGCACCCACTGCGGCTGCGCGCCGATGCCGGAGATCGAGTAATCGCCGTTGAGCCACAGCCAGCCCGAAATCACCAGCACCAGCACCATCGTGGCGAGCGCGATCCAGCGTGGATAGCGGATGCCGCCGGCCAGCTCGCCGATCCACGACAGCAGGCCGCCGAGGAAGGGGATGGCGATCAGCCAGACCAGGATGATGGAGTCGGTCATAGCAGCGCCGCCGCTCCGAGCACGAGCACCGCGCCGGCTGCGACGCCCATGGCGTACCAGCGGATCTGGCCGGTCTGGGTGCGCGCGATCGCGCCGTGTGCGGCGCGCAAGGTGGTCGGGATCAGGCCGATGGCGACGTCGGCGGCGTCCTTGGCGTTGACGCGCGTGAACCACAGGTAGGGCACCACGAACAGCTTGTCGTAGATCCAGTCGAAGCCCCAGGCCGCGAACCAGTAACGCCGCAGCAGCGCGCCGACCGGGTTGCGCGCGACGCCGTCGACCACGTCCGGCGCCTTCAGGAACAGCCAGGCGGCGATTGCGAGGCCGGACAGCGACACCGCGATCGAGACGAACTCGATGGTGTGCTTGGCCGACTCGTCCGCGAAATGATGCTCGGGCAGCACGGAGTCGAGCGGCAGGTGGATCCAGCCGCCGAACACCGCGAACACCGCCAGCACCGCGAGCGGCACGCTGTGCGCGAAGCCATGGCCTTGGTGCGGCTGCTTCGCCGCTTCACTGCGCGGCGCGCCGAAGAAGGTCACGAACACCATGCGGCCGGTGTAGACCGCGGTCATGAACGCGCCGAGCAGGCCGGCGTAATAAAGGTCCTTGTGGCCGCTGGCGTACGCCTGCCAGAGGATCTCGTCCTTGCTGAAGAAGCCCGAGGTCAGCGGGAAGGCGATCAGGCCCAGGCAGCCGACCACGAACACCCAGAACACGAACGGAATCTTGTCGCGCAGGCCGCCCATCCTGAACATGTCCTGCTCGTGGTGCATGGCGAGGATCACCGAGCCGGCCGACAGGAACAGCAGCGCCTTGAAGAAAGCGTGCGTCATCAGATGAAAGATGCCGGCCGACCAGGCGCCCGCGCCGAGCGCCAGGAACATGTAGCCGATCTGGCTCATGGTCGAGTAGGCCAGCACGCGCTTGATGTCGGTCTGCGTCAGCGCGGTGAAGCCGGCGATCAGCAGGGTGATCGCGCCGACCCAGCCGACCATGTTCAGCGCGAACGGCGACAGCTCGAACAGCACGTGCGTGCGCGCGATCAGGTACACGCCGGCCGTCACCATGGTCGCCGCATGGATCAGCGCCGACACCGGCGTCGGACCAGCCATGGCGTCGGGCAGCCAGGTCTGCAGCGGCAGCTGCGCCGACTTGCCGACCGCGCCGCCGAGCAGCAGCAGCGCGGCGATGGTGGCGATCTCCGAGCCGATCGCCCAGTGTTGCGGCGCCTTCACCAGCAGGTCCTGGATGTTCAGCGTGCCGAGCTCATGGAACAGGATGAACAGGCCGATCGCCATGAAGGTGTCGCCGACGCGGGTGACGACGAAGGCCTTGCGCGCCGCGAG
>JBOICR010000151.1:0-24763 GCA_050740195.1 Nevskiaceae bacterium
GAGCGTCTGGCGATTGAGCAGACGCTCGAATTGAAGGGGTACCTGCGAAAAGAAGTCGGAGGATGGTGCTAGGTGATAAGCAACATCTCAAACGCGCATACAGGGTGGCGCGTCACAATAGAGACCGCACCCTGTTACCCACGCCGAAGGAACAGCCGCCTGTCGGAAATTGCTGCAATACAGCAACCAGTCTGTGACAAACGGCACATGTTGAACAAGCTGTCAGATCTGACAGGCCCAAATCGTCTGCTGCGCGTCGCCGAGCAGGCGACCAGGCGTGGACTGGGCGTCGGCCAACAAAACTGTGCATCTTTGGGCGGCACCTACAACTGCAGTTTGCCGATGCTTGCGCAAGCCAATCCGGCAGCCTCGCAGGCTAGCTTGGCAACCGAATATGCGTCGGTGCTGCTGAGATTAGTCGCAAGCCAGTAGCCATCCACCTGAACCGTATGCCGGTCGGTCAGGTGCGGACTGCCTATGTAGACGAGGCTGCGATCTTCGCAAACGAAGCGCCTCTGCTGCCGCGTTTTCTGGAAGCGTCTGTCATCGAGCTTTGCGAGGGTGCGCATGAAGTCGGGACGGCCTTCTGACAGAACCTTGAAGAGCGCCAGCAGAAAATCGCGCAACGTCCCGGGTGCGTGGCGCTCGTACAGCGTGAGCGCCTCCGAAAGGCGATTCTCGATCACGAAGCGATAGGGCTTCGTAACGAGTCCAAGATAGACCTTGAGGGTCGGCTCGATTGGCACGGGATGCTCCTAATGCGCGATTCACGGGGAGCAGGATTTATATGTCGGACTCCTGGCCGTGTCGCCTACGCAGGGTTGGCGCCTGGGATCGGGGTATGACTACACGGCCCTCAGGCGCGTGCTTGACAAGCTAGCAGTCCGTGCACGGTTTCACTGATCCCCGATTGGAGATTCCCTGTAACCCAGCAAGGGAATTTCAAGCACGGGAGACGACGCGACGAGGGACATCCCGGCCACGAAAGTGAGGGTCAGGCCAGAAACCGCCGACATTCCCTGTTTCTTCGCTGTATAACAGCGAAACCTAGGGGGAGCCGGGATAGCTGAGGACTCGGGCCCCCTCTTCCAGTCTTTCTGCTAACCCGGGACAATTCTCTGCAAAGCAGGGATAGCTGAGGACTGCAGTCACCACCATTTCGTAGACTGGGTCCCCAGCCGATGCGAGGAACGGGATGCACCTAGCCGGACTGTGTCTCCTCGCGCTCGCGGCCGCGGCGCCGCCCGGGCTGGTCGTGCTGGGCCCCGAAACGCGCGAACTGCCGCTGCGCGAACAGCTCGAGGAGATGCGCGACGATTCCGGGGCGCTGCGCTTCGAGGACCTGGCGCGGGACGCCGTCGTGTTCCGCCCGGTCGACCCGGACGGAATCAACCACGGCTATAGCGGCCTCGCCTACTGGTACCGGGTCACGCTGCGAAACGACGGCGGCGCGAACGCCAACGCCGACTGGGTGCTGGAGCTCAGCTACACGCCGCTGGATCACGTGGATTTCTACATCAGCCAGGGCGGCGCGGTCACGCACGTGAAGACCGGCGACCAGGAACCGACCTCCGCCGGACAACTCGATTACCACGAATACGCCGTGCCGCTCCGCATCGCCCCCGGCGAGCGAGTGCAGCTTGCCTTGCGCGTGCAAACCGGCGGCTCGCACCTGGTGCCACTGACCCTGTGGGCGCAGAAGGACTTTCACGCGGCGGCGGCGCGCACAAACCTCGGGTTTGGAGTGTTCTTCGGCGTCATGCTCGTGATGGCCGCCTACAACCTGATCATCCTGTTGGTCGTTCGGGATCGCGCCTATCTGTTCTACCTGGGCACGCTGGTGTTCTTCACGCTGTTCCAGTTCGTCCTCTCGGGCTACATGTACCAGTACCTGCAGCCTTACCTGGGCGGGGTGTACCACCTCCACAACGTCGCGCTGGTCGTGATCGGCGCCTCGATGCTCGTGTTCTTCCTGTTGTTCGCGCGCGAGTTCCTGCAGACGCGGATCCATACGCCGGTGACGCATCGGGTCCTCAACGCCGTGCTGGCCCTGGTCCTGATCCATTTCGCCGCCAGCTTCTTCATGCCGTATCGCTTTGGAATTTCAGGGGTCGCCTTGCTCAGCGCCCTGAGCTGCGTGGCCTTCATCGGGGCCGGGATCGCGGCGTTGCGCGCTGAAGTGGTGCAGGGGCGGCTTTACCTCGCGGCGTGGGGTGTGTTCGTCTTCGGCATCCTGATCAAGGCGTTTGAGGCATTTGGCCTGCTGGCCCCCACGGCGTTCACGGCGCATGCCTGGCAGGTCGGGGGCATGTTCACCGTGACTCTGCTGTCGCTGGCGCTGGCCGACCGGATCAACCTCGAGCGCAAGGAAAAGGCCGTTGCGCAGGGCGAGGCGCTGCGGGCGCGCGAGCAGGCCATCGACTTCCTCGCGCGCTACCAGCGCATCGTCGACACGGTGCCCGAAGGCATCTTCGAGACGGACATGCAGGGGGCGATCATCAGCGCCAACCCCGCGCTGGTGCGGATGCTGGGCTACGCCGACCTCAACGAGATGCGGCGCTTCATCCACGACCTGCGGCGCGATCCGGTCCGGGACCGCGCCGCGGCGGACCAGATGATCGCGCGCCTGCGCGCTGAAGGTCAGATCACCGGCCACGAGATCCAGCTGATGCGCGCCGACGGCTCGGTGTTCTGGGCCGCGCTGTCGATCACGCGGCGCGTCGAAGCCGACGGCGGCGCCCGCGCGCACGGCGTCGTCCAGGACATCAGCGAGCGGCGCGAGCGCGAGGATCTGACGCGCGCGCGCGCCGCGGCCGAGGCGGCGACCACGGCCAAGAGCGATTTCCTCGCCAAGATGAGCCACGAGCTGCGCACGCCGATGAACGCGATCATCGGCTTCACCGACCTCGCGCTGCGCGGCGACGCCGAGCCGCGGCGGCTCGAGCACCTCGGCCACATCCGCGCCGCCGCGCGCTCGCTGCTGCGCATCATCAACGACATCCTCGACCTGTCGAAGATCGAAGCCGGCAAGCTGGCGCTCGATCACCGCGACTTCGACCTGAAGACGGTGCTCGATCACGTCCACGCCCTGCTGGCGCAGCAGGCCAAAGACAAGGGGCTGCGCCTGTCCGTGGTCTGCGCCGAGCAGACGCCGCAGGCGCTGATCGGCGACCCGCTGCGCCTCGAGCAGGTGCTGGTCAACATCGTCGGCAACGCGGTGAAGTTCACCGAGCGCGGCGAGATCGAGCTCACGGTCGAGCCGGCCTCGGCCACCGACCGGCGGGCGCGCCTGCGTTTCATGGTCCGCGACACCGGCGTCGGCCTGACGCCCGAGGCGCAGGCCCAGCTGTTCACGCCGTTCACGCAGGTCGATGCGTTCAGCACGCGCCGCCACGGCGGCACCGGCCTGGGCCTCGCGATCACGCGCCAACTGGTCGAAAAGATGGGCGGCCGCATCGCGGTCGAGAGCCTGCCCGGCGTCGGCAGCGTGTTCCTGTTCACCGCGGAGTTCGGCGTCGACCCGGCGCGCGCGCCGCGCGCCGCCGAGGCGGCGCCGGCGGTGCCGGCGCTGTCGGCACACCGCACCGCCGTGCTGCGTGGCGCGCGCGTATTGCTGGTCGAGGACAACGCGCTGAACCGCCAGCTGGCGACGGAGATCCTGCAGCCGACCGGAATCGTGCTGGACATCGCCGAGAACGGTCCGGACGCGATCGGCGCCGTGCGCCAGGCCGCCTACAACGCCGTGCTGATGGACGTGCAGATGCCCGGCATGGACGGGCTCGAGGCGACGCGCCGCATCCGCTCGATGCCGGGCGGCACCACGCTGCCGATCGTCGCGCTGACCGCCAACGCGATGGAGCGCGATCGCGAAGACTGCCTCGCCGCCGGCATGAACGACTTCATCACCAAGCCGGTCGACTCGGACCAGTTGCTGCTGACGCTGTCGCACTGGATCGGCGGCGCGATCGCGCCGATGACCGCGCCGCGTCGCGGCGACACCGGGCCGCAGCCGCTGGCGGCGGCTCCGGCGACGCTGCCGCCGACCCTGCCGGGCATCGACCTCGCGCTCGCGGTCAAGCGACTGGGCGGGCGCGAGAGCCTCGTGCTGGACGTGCTGCACGGCATGCTGCGCCAGTTCCCGGACAACGAGGCGGCGCTGGGCGCCGCCATCGCCGCCGGCAAGAGCGATGACGCGCAGCTGAGCGCCCATACCCTGAAGGGCCTCGCCGCGACGGCCGGCTGCGCGCGCCTGTCGTCCGCCGCGCGCGAACTCGAATCCGCGCTGCGCGCCGGCGCGCGCGACATGCAGGGCACGCTCGCCGAGCTCGCCGCGGCATTCGCCGAGGTGCGGCAATCCGCGGCCAGGCTGCCGGCTTCTGGCGCGAAGGCGCGGCCGGCGCGCGCCGGCCCGATCGACGTCGGCGCCGAGATGGCGCAGCTGGCGCAGCTGCTGCGCACCAACGATTCGGCGGCGCAGGAGCAGGCCGACCTGCTGCTGCCTGCGCTGCGCGCGCATTTCCCGGGCGAGGTGCTGGACGTCCTCGCGCGCAGCGTGCAGTCGTACGACTTCGCGACCGCGACGGCGATCCTCGAGACGCTGGCCGAGCCGAGCCCGGCGCGCGCGGAAGCGATGGCCGCGGCGGCGAAGCGCGGCTGACAAGGAGCGTACGGATGACCGAAGGACGGACGGTGGCCTACTCCGCGGTGAACGAGCAGGTCTACATGGTGTTCCCGAACGACCTGAACCCCAACAGCACCGTGTTCGGCGGCCTGATCATGGCGCAGATGGACCGCTACGCCTCGGTCGCAGCGGATCGGCACGCCGGCGGCGTGTGCGTGACGGTCGGCGTCGACGCCGTGCATTTCATCGCCCCGGCGCGCGGCGGCGACGTGCTGATCTTCAACGCCGCGGTCAACCGTGCCTGGACCAGCTCGATGGAAGTCGGCTGCAAGGTGGAAGCCGAGCTCATCGGCGGCGGCGACCGCCGCCACGTCCTTTCGGCCTACCTCACGTTCGTCGCGATGGACGCGCAGGGCCGGCCGCGGGCGGTGCCACCGGTGCTGCCCGGGACGCGCCCGGAAAAGCAGCGCTACGAGGAAGCGCAGTTGCGCCGCGAATTGCGGCTGCGCCACGCCGAGGACCTGAAGCGGCTGCGCATCGCCGCCGGCCTGCACTTCTAGGCTTTCGGCGCGTCCGGCTGGCGGTCGGGATGCGCCGCCGCGAACGCCGGCAGCGCGCGCAGGCGCTGCGCCAGCGCGTACAGGCGCGGGAACCCGGCGAGGTCGCAGCCCCAGCGCTCGGCGTTGTAGACCTGCGGCACCAGCACGCAGTCGGCCCAGGTCGGCGTCTCGCCGAACACGCACGCCGTGTCGCCCGTGCCATCGCGCTCGCGCTCGAGCGCCTCCAGCCCCTGCTGGATCCAGTGGCGGTTCCACGCCGCTTTCTTTGCCTCGTCGGCGCCGAAGTGCTCCGCGAGGTACTGGCCCGGACCCATGTTCTGCAGCGGATGCGTGTCGGCCACGATCGCCATGCAGAAGGCCAGCATGCGCGCGCGCCGGCGCGGCTCGGAAGGGACCAGCGCCGGCTTCGGGTGCCTGCCTTCGAGGTAATCGAAGATCGCCAGCGACTGGCCGAGCCGGAAATCGCCGTCGACCAGCAGCGGCACACGGCCCTGCGGATTGAGCGCGAGGTATTCGGGCCGCCGGTGCTCGGCCTTGACCAGGTTCACGGCCACGTACTCGTAAGCCACGCCCTTGAGCGCCAGCACGATGCGCACGCGATAGGCCGCCGACGAGCGCCAGGTCGAAAAAAGCCTGAGGCTCACGGCGTGTACGCCTCGACCGCCTGTTCGATCGCGCCGAAGATGCTGCGGCCCTCGGCGTCGAACATCTCGATGCGCACGCGGTCGCCGACTTTCAGGAACGGCGTCTTCGCCTTGCCGTCCCTCAGCGTCTCGATCGTGCGCACCTCGGCCAGGCACGAGTAGCCGACGCCGCCGTCGTCGATCGGCCGGCCCGGACCGCCGTCGGCGCCGCGGTTGGACACCGTGCCGCTGCCGATGATCGAGCCGGCGGCCAGCGGGCGCGTCTTCGCGGCGTGCGCGACCAGCGTCGGGAAATCGAAAGTCATGTCGATCCCGGCGTTCGGCTCACCGAGTTTCCGGTCGTTGAGGTGCGAGATCAGCGGGCGGTGCACCTTGCAGCCGTCCCATGCCGCGCCGAGCTCGTCCGGCGTGACCGCAACCGGCGAGAACGCGCTCGAAGGCTTGGACTGGAAGAACCCGAAGCCCTTGGCGAGCTCGGCCGGAATCAGGTTGCGCAGCGAGACGTCGTTGACCAGCATCAGCAGGCGGATGGCCGCGCCGGCCGGGCCGGGCTTCGCGCCCATCGGCACGTCACCCGTGATCACCGCGACTTCGGCCTCGAGGTCGATGCCCCAGGCTTCGTCCGCCATCCGGATCGGCTCGGTCGGCCCGAGAAAGCTGTCGGAGCCGCCCTGGTACATCAGTGGATCGGTCCAGAATTCCTTCGGCATCTCGACGCCGCGCGCCTTGCGCACCAGCTCGACGTGATTGACGTAGGCCGATCCGTCGGCCCACTGATAGGCGCGCGGCAGCGGCGAGGTGCAGTCGCGCGGATTGAATTCCATGGTGCCGGCGATGGCGCCGCCGTTGAGCTGCTCCGAAAGCGCCAGCAGTTTGGGCAGCACCGCGTCCCAGTCGTCGAGTGCCTGCTGCAGCGTGTGGGCGCTGGCCGGAGCCGGCGCGCAGGACGCGAGGTCGCGGGACACGACGAGCAGGCGTCCGTCGCGCGTGCCGTCGCGCAGGCTCGCGAGTTTCATGAGAAGAACGTTTCGCGCAGAGACGCGGAGGGCGCAGGGAAAAGAAGATCACCATTCATTGTTCTTTCCTCCGCGTCCTCTGCGTTCTCTGCGCGAAATTATTCTTTTGGCTGCCAACTGTGATGGTACTCGTCCCACTCCACGCCGGTCGCCGCGCCGCTCACTTCGAGCGCGTCGCGCGCATCCACCATCACCGCGTACTCATCGGTCGCGGGCTTGTCCTGCTTCAGCATCTTGGTCAGCGCCTTGGGGTGCGGCCCGTGGGTGAAGCCGCACGGATGCAGCGTCAGCATGCCGGGGTGAATGTTGTCGCGCGAGAAGAAATCGCCCGCGTGGTAGAACAGCACCTCTTCGTAGTCGTCGTTGTTGTGGAAAAAGGGCACTTTGATCGCGCCCGGATCCGACTCGAACGGCCGCGGCGCGAACGTGCAGACCACGAAGCGGTTGGCGACGAACGTGGTGTGCGCGCTCGGCGGCACGTGGTAGCGATGCGACATCAGCGGGCGGATGTCCTTCACGTTGATGCGCACCGGGTGCAGGCTGCCGTGCCAGCCGACCGCGTCCAGCGGATTGAACGGGTAGGTCACCGTCGAGATTTCGTTGCGGCGCTTGACCTTGACGTGCCACTCGCCCTTCTTCGCGGCCTGCGCGCGGAACGCATCGTCGATCTTCGGGATGTCGAGCATCGCCGGGTCGAAGATCGCGTGCTCGCCGACCAGGCCCTTGTCCGGCAACTGGTAGCTGCTGTTCGTCGCCTCGATGAGCAGGACCTGCACCGGCTGGTCGCATTCGAGCCGCCACATCGTGCCGCGCGGCAACACCACGTAGTCGCCGGCCGTGATCGTCAGGTGCCCGTAGTCACAGAACAGCTCCGCCGTGCCGGTGTGCACGAACAGCAGCTCGTCGCCGTCGGCGTTGCGCACCAGGTGCGCCATCGACGCCTTGCACAGCCACCAGCGGATGCGCACGTGCGGGTTGTGCAGCACGTCGTCGGCATGCCACGGCGAGGCGCCGTGCGAGGCCAGTTTGGCCAGGTCGAAGGCGCGCGGGCGCAGCGGCCCGTCCCAGCGCGTCCAGCCGGTCGGCGCCTGCGGATGGTAGAAGTGCGAGGCCGGGCCGAAGAAGCCTTCCTTGCTGATCTCGCGCTCGAACGTGCCCTCGGGCAGGTCGGCGTGCGCCTGGCGCGACGCCTTGCCCTCGACGTGGGGGCGATAGATCCACTTCTTCATGGCATGCGTGAAACCGCTTACGCGGTTTCACCTTTCAGCACGCCGCGGCGGACCTGGTCCTCTTCGATGCTCTCGAACAGTGCCTTGAAGTTGCCCTCGCCGAAACCCTCGTTGCCCTTGCGCTGGATGATCTCGAAGAAGATCGGGCCGATGACGGTGCTGGTGAAGATCTGCAGCAGGATGCCCTCGGTCGGCGCGCCGTCGATCAGGATGCTCAGGTCCTTGAGCTTCTTCACGTCTTCCTTGTGGTTCTTCACGCGCTTGTTGACGTTCTCGTAGTAGGTGTCCGGCGTGTCCATGAAGGTCACGCCTTTCTTGCGCATGGCCGCGACGGTCTTGTAGATGTCCTTGGTGGACAGCGCGATGTGCTGGATGCCCTCGCCGCGGTACTGGCGCAGGAACTCCTCGATCTGCGACTTGTCGTCGGCGCTCTCGTTGATCGGGATGCGGATCTTGCCGCACGGCGCCGTCATCGCGCGCGAGAACAGCCCGGTCTGCTTGCCCTCGATGTCGAAGTAGCGGATCTGCTTGAAGTTGGCGATGCGCTCGTAGAACCCGGCCCACACGTCCATGTTGCCGCGCTGCACGTTGTGGGTCAGGTGATCGAGGATGTCGAGGCCGACGCCCTTGGGCTGCTGCTCGACGCCCGCGATCGGACGGAAGTCGACGTCGTAGATCGCGTGCCCGGGGCCGTAGCGGTCGATGAAGTACAGCACCGAATTGCCGATGCCGTAGACCGCCGGCAGGCGCAACTCCATGAAGCCCGGCTTGCTGTCGAACGGCACCGCGCCATTGGCCACCGCGTGGTCGTAGGCCTTGACCGCGTCCTTGACGCGCCAGCCCATCGCGCAGGCCGCCGGGCCGTGCGCCTGGGCGAACTGGTGGAAGTGCGTGTACGGCGTGGCGTTGACCAGGAAGTTGATGTCGCCCTGGCGGTACAGCGTCACGTCCTTGCTGCGGTGGCGCGCCACCGCGGTGAAGCCGAGCAGCTCGAACAGTCTGTGCAGCTGAGCGATGCCGGCCTTGTCGGGCGCGGTGAACTCGACGAACTCGAAGCCGTCGGTCCCCAGGGGGTTCATCTCTTTGTCTTTCTTGTTCATGTCATCACATGTTGCTGGCGAGCTTGGTCACTCCCGAGGGCTCCTGCTTCGGCGGGAACAGCGGCGCGAACAAGCCCATCCGCCGGGCGTCGGCCACCAGCGCCATCAGGTCCTTCTGCGTCAGCTCGTAGAGCTCGCGCAGGTCCTCGAGGTAGTAGTACAGCGGCTGCATGATGTCGATGCGGTACGGCGTGCGCAGCGCGTCGGTGATCGAGAACCGGTTGCGCAGCGGCTTGTCGCTTTTGAACGCGTACTCGGTCTCGCCGATCGACGACAGGATGCCGCCGCCGTAGATGCGCATCGGCTTGCCCGGCGGCTGGATCAGGCCGAACTCGACCGTGAACCAGTACATCCGCGCCAGGAACACCCGGTCTTCCTTCGACGCCGCGAGCCCGAGCTTGCCGTAGGTGTGCGTGAAGTCGGCGAAGTACTTGTTGGTCAGCAGCGGCGTGTGGCCGAAGATCTCGTGGAAGATGTCCGGCTCCTGCAGGTAGTCGAGTTCCTCGCGCGTGCGGATGAACGTGGCGGCCGGGAACTTGCGCTCGGACAGCAGCTTGAAGAATTCCGAGAACGGGATCAGTGCCGGCACGAACGCCACTTCCCAGCCGGTCTCGCGGCGCAGCACGGCCGAGATCTCGTTCAGCTGCGGCACGCGGTCTTTCGGCATGCGCAGCATGTCGATGCCCTGGAAGTATTCGTCGCAGGCCTTGCCGCGAATCTCGTTGATCTGGCGCTCGTACAGCGTCGCCCAGATCGCGTGTTCCTCGTCCGTATAGCGGACGGCGCCGCTGGAATCGGGCTGCCGAGCGACGTATTTCGTGCTCTTGCCCATGGTGCACCTCGAGTGACGGTCTGGGGCCGGCGGGCCGGCCCGAATAGGGCGTCAATTCTACAGGTCGGCGAAGCGGTCGGTCGCTTCCACCAGCCGCTGCAGGATGCCCGGCTCGCTGGCGGCGTGCCCGGCGTCCTGGACGATCTGCAGGTCGGACTCCGGCCAGACGCGGTGCAGGTCCCAGGCCGAGCGGATCGGGCAGACCACGTCGTAGCGGCCCTGGATGATGACGCCCGGGATGTTGCGGATGCGGGTGGCGTTCTCCAGCAGCCAGTTCGGCGTCTCGAAGAAGCCGCCGTTGACGAAGTAGTGGCACTCGATGCGGGCGAAGGCCTCGGCGAACTTGTCCTCGCCGAAGCGCTTGACCAGGTCCTCGCTCGGCAGCAGCTTGCTGGTCGCGCCCTCCCAGATGCTCCAGGCGCGCGCCGCCGCGGTGCGGATCCGCGCGTCGTTGTGGGTCAGGCGCTGGTAGTAGGCGCTGACGAGGTCGTCGCGCTCGGTGGCCGGGATCGGCTCGAGGTACTTTTCCCACGCGTCGGGATAAATCCACGAGCAGCCTTCCTGGTAGAACCAGCGGATCTCTCCGGGCCGCAGCAGGAAGATGCCGCGCAGGATCAGGCCCTTCACGCGCCACGGGTGCTGCATGGCGTAAGCGAGCGCCAGCGTCGATCCCCACGAGCCGCCGAACACGATCCAGTCGTGGATGCCGAGCATCTCCCTGACCTTCTCCATGTCCTCGACCAGGTGCCAGGTCGTGTTTTCGCGCAGCTCGGCGTGCGGCGTCGACTTGCCGCAGCCGCGCTGGTCGAACAGCACGATCCGGTATTTCTTCGGGTTGAAGAACTGGCGGTGCCAGGGCTCGACCCCGCCACCGGGGCCGCCGTGGACGAACACGATCGCGCGGCCCTTGGGGTTGCCGCACTCCTCGACGTGCAGCTCGTGCAGTGGCGAGGCCTGCAGCCGGTGCGTGCGGTAGGGCTCGATCGCCGGATAGGGCTCGCTCATGGTGCGGCATGGTGCGGGAAGGCCGCACCGGGCCGCAACACGCGCGCATTGCTGGGGGGGTATCGGTCGGGTAGCATCCGACGACAGGTTCAGGGGTCGTCGACATGGTTCGGGCTGCAGTCTTCGGAGTGGTTTCTTGCCTGTTGGCCGGCGCCGCCCAGGCCAGCCCCGAGCTCCCCAACGCCATCACCCCGGCGATCGACGCCGGCGACCACTCCGCGCCGGTGCCCGACGCCGACGAGTTTCCCCGCCCGGCAATCCTCGCCCCGAATATCGCGTTCTGGATCGAGGCGTTCAGCTATCACTCCGAGTACCAGAGCGTCATACATTCCGAGGACGCGCCGGAAAAGGTGTATGCCGTGCTCGATTTCCGCGACGACGTCGCGCGCGCCGGCCCGGCCGAGGCGCGGCGGCTGCAGTCGCGCGCCGAGAAGGCGATCAAGCGCGAACTGAACGAGCACCTGCGCCGCATCCACGACGTGCGCGACCGGCCCGAGCTGCTGTCGCCGGTCGAGCGCAAGGTCTACGACCTGTTCGCCGACGGCACCGACCCCAACCGCTTCCGCAACGCCATCGGCAGCTTCCGCGCGCAGCGCGGCCTCAAGGAGAAGACCGAGCGGGCGCTGCGCGTCGCCAGCCAGTACCTGCCGAAGATGGAAGCGATTTTCGCCGCCGAAGGAATGCCGACGGCCCTGACGCGCCTGCCGCTGGTCGAGTCGTCGTTCAACACCGAGGCCTACTCGAAGGTGGGCGCCGCCGGCATGTGGCAGTTCATGCCGTCGTCGGCGCGGATGTACATGCGTCTCGACGAAGCGGTCGATGACCGGCGCGATCCGTGGACCTCGACGCACGCCGCGGCGCGGCATCTCAAGGAAGATCACGCGATGCTCGGCAGCTGGCCGCTGGCGATCACCGCCTACAACCACGGCCGCGGCGGCGTGGCGCGCGGGCTGCGCGCGGTGAACGGCACGACGCTGGAGGACCTGCTCGAGCGCTGGGACGGCCGGCGTTTCGGCTTCGCCTCGCGCAACTTCTACGCCGAATTCCTCGCCGCGCTGGATGTCGAACGCGACTACCGGCGCCACTTCGGCGAGATCGAGCGCCACGATCCGATCGAGTTCGAAGTGGTGCAGATCCAGCACTACGTTCCGTACGAGGCGCTGCGACGCTGCTCGGGCCTGTCCGAGCAGGAATTCCGCACGCTGAACCCGGGTTACCGTCCGGAAGTGCTCGACGGCATGCTGTACGTGCCGCCCAATACCTCGATCCGCGTCCCGGTTGGCAAGGGCCAGAGTTTCATGGCGGCCTACCTCGCGCTCGGCGAGGACCAGCGCTTCACGCAGCAGCGGTTCTATTTCGTCCGCTACCGCGTCCAGCGCGGTGACACGCTCGGCGGCATCGCGCGGCGCTACGGCGTCGGCGTCACCGCGCTGCGCCAGGCCAACGGCATCGGCGCGCGCGGCTTCATCCGCGCCGGCCAGGTGCTGCGGGTCCCGCCGCGCGGCCGCTCCGCCGCCGCGGTGAAGACCGCCTCCAACTGAGCCGGGCCGCGCGCCCGTGGGTGACATGGCCACCTCGCTGCCGCCGCTGCCCAAGCCGGTCACCGCACGTGGCGAAGCCACGCGCCGGCGCCTGCTGAACGCCGCCGAGGGCGAGTTTGGCGCGCGCGGCTACCACGGCGCCTCGGTCAACTCGATCACCCGGCGCGCCGAAGTCGCGCAGGGAACGTTCTACCTGTATTTCCGCAGCAAGGAAGAACTGTTCCTGACGCTGGTGAGGGACATCGGTCACCAGCTGCGCGCGCATTGCGCCCAGGCTATCGCCAAGGCGGCCAACCGCCTCGAGGCCGAACGCCTCGGCCTCGAGGCGTTCCTGCAGTTCGCCACGCGCCACCGCAGCCTGTACCGCATCGTGCAGGAATCGCAGTTCGTGGACCCCGCGGTGTTCCGCGAGTACTACGAGAAACTCGCCGAGGGCTACACCGCGGCACTCGAGCGGGCCGCGCGCAACGGCGAGCTCGCCAGGGGCGATGCCGCGACGCGCGCCTGGGCGCTGATGGGCGTCGGCCACTTCCTCGGCATGCGCTGGAGCCTGTGGCAGAAGCAGATGCCGCCGCCGGAAGTGCTCGACGAGGTGATGGGCCTCATCGCCAGGGGCATGGGCCCGAGGTAGGCGGCGCGCTCAGCGCCCCGCTTTCAGCAGGTCGCGGATCTCGCCCAGCAGTTCCTCTTCCTTGCTCGGCGTCGGCGGCGCGGACGGCGCCTCGGCTTCCTTGCGCTTCAGCGTGTTGATGCCCTTGACCAGCAGGAAAATCGCGAACGCCACGATGGTGAAGTCCAGCAGCGACTGGATGAACTTGCCGTAGCCGAGCACCACCGCCGGCGCGGCGGCGCCGGCGTCCTGGAGCGTGACGGCGAGGTCGGAGAAATCCATGCCGCCCACCAGCAGCCCCAGCGGCGGCATGACGATGTCGGCCACGGCTGACGACACGATCTTGCCGAACGCCGCGCCGATGATGATGCCGACCGCCATGTCCACCACGTTGCCGCGCACCGCGAATGCCTTGAACTCCTGGATCATGCCCATGAGCTTGCTCCCGTGCGGTTGAAGATGCGGCGATTCTACCCAACACTTCGCCCATGGCCTTCCACGTGCACCTCGCGCGCTCGCGCCTGCGCTTCGACGTCGAGCCCGGCGAGACCGTGCTCGCCGCGGGCCAGCGCCAGGGCCTGGCGCTGCCGTTCGGCTGCCAGAGCGGCACCTGCGCATCGTGCCGCGTGCGCCTGCTCGAGGGACGCGTGACCTACGCGGCCGGGCCGCGCGCGCTGTCCCAGGCCGAGCGCGACGCCGGCTACATCCTGATGTGCCAGGCCCAGCCGCAGTCGGACCTCGAGCTGCAGCTGCACCAGCCCGAGCGCCTCGAGCAGCTGCGCCCGCGCACCCTGCCGGTGCGCATGAAGGAGCGGCGGATGCTGTCGCACGACGTGGTCGGCATGTGGGTGACGCTGCCACACGGCGAGCCGTTCGACTACCTGTCGGGCCAGTACGTGGACTTTCTCGCGGCGGACGGCCGGCGGCGCAGCTTCTCGATCGCCAACCCTCCCGGTACGGGCGATACGCTGGAGTTCCACCTGCGCGTCACGCCGCAGGGCTGGTTCGCCCACTACGCGCAGGACGAGATGCAGCCGCGCGCGATCCTGCGCATCGAGGGGCCGCTCGGAGCGTTCTACCTGCGCGAGGACTCCACGCGGCCGGTGGTGATGGTGGCCGGCGGCACCGGCTTCGCGCCGATCCAGGCGATGCTCGAGCACCAGTTCCTGTCGGCCCCGGGCGCGCTACCGAGGCCGTTCCACCTGTTCTGGGGCGCCCGCTCCCGGCGCGACCTGTACGCGCACGAGCGCGTCATGGCCTGGACCCGCGCGCATCCGCAACTGCGCTACACGCCGGTGCTGTCCGAGCCGGACGCCGACTGGGACGGCGAGCGCGGCTTCGTGCACGAAACGGTGCTGCGCATGCACCCGAACCTCGCCGGCCACGAGATCTACATGGCGGGACCGCCGGTGATGGTGCACGCCGGCAAGCAGGCGTTCGTGCAGGCCGGCCTCGACGCCGACCACCTGTACTACGACTCGTTCGACTACGCCTTCGAGACCTGGCCGGCGCTGGGCTGAGCCGCGGCCAGCTCCAGCCCGCGGCGATGGAACATCGCGGCGTCGTCCGGCAGCTGGGTCAGCTCGCACAGCCGCGCCAGCGCGAGGAACGCCGCGGGCGTCGGCTGCAAGCGCAGCGCGCCGTCGAAGTAGCTGCGCGCCTTGCCCCACAGCTGGTTGCGCATGCAGACGCGGCCGGCGGCGAGTAACAGTTCGGCCTGCTCACCCTGCTGGTTCAGCCACTGCTCGACGGCCGACAGCTGCGTGACCGGGTCGAGCCCCTCCAGCTCGCCGTAGACGGCGACCAGCGCGCCGTCCCACTCCGCGCCGAGCATCTGCGCGATCTGCGCCGCGGCCTCGGTGTCGGCGCCCAGCCGCGCGAGCCCGCGCACATAGGCGCGGCGCACCCCGGCGTCCGCGCGCACCGGCGCCGGCGCCGACTCCCACAGCGCCTTCACGCCGTCGAGCCGCGCCGACGCGGCGGCCTCGGCCAGCGACTCGCGCAGCGCGTGCGCGTACAGCTCGCGGTACTGCGCCTGCGGCAGCGCGCGCGGCGCTTCGACCCCCGACAGCAGCTGGCGCAGCGGCTCCCACGATCCGGCGCGCGCCAGCGCGCGCGCCAGCAGTTCGATCACGTACGGGTGCGCGGGGTCGCGCCGACGCAGGTCCTGCAGCACCGGGACCGCGCCGGCGGGATTCTGCTCGAGCAGCAACTCGGCACGCAGCAGCTGCGTCGCGAACCCCGGGCCCTCGCCGGTCTTGGCCGCGAGCTCGAGATACTGGTCGCGTCGCACGGCGATGCCGGCGCGCTGCGCCGCTCGCGCCGCCAGCAGGTAGTTGAGCGCCGGCGTCGGATGGTCGGCGGCCCGGCGCACCAGCTCGACCTCGGCGGAGGCCCATTGTCCTTCGAGCAGC
The DNA here is from genome assembly GCA_050740195.1 of Nevskiaceae bacterium. GTDB lineage: Bacteria > Pseudomonadota > Gammaproteobacteria > Nevskiales > Nevskiaceae > JACPFV01. The sequence goes on from JBOICR010000151.1 coordinate 15,573, forward strand.
TTCATCAGGCCCGATTCGAACGACTGCTGGGCGCGCTGCGCCCGTCGCTGCGCGAGCGTCTCGCGGATCGTCACCGGCAGCCGCAGCAGCGCGACCAAGCCGCGCGCCGCGCCGTACAGCACCCCCAGCCCCAGCAGCACGGCCGCCACCAGTCCGGGCAGCGAGGTCTCGAGAATCCAGTGCCGCCAGGCCACCAGCACGTAGCCGGTCTGGTCGCGCAGGTAAACCGCGGCGGCGGCGCCGAGCACCGTGAACAGGATCGCCAGCGCGAGGATCCGCGTCACGGCATCACCGCGTGATCGCCCCGAGCTGGGTCCGCAGCAGCGTCAGGCTGCGGCTGATGTCCGGCGGCGCGGGCGCCAGCACCTGGCCGTGCAGCTCGTCGAGCTTCGTCAGCGCCAGCTGCACGTCGGTGTCGGCCGGGTCGTAGTGCCGCGCCAGCCAGTCGCGCGCCGCGCCGGTCAGCTCGCGGAACGCCAGGCCATCGCGCGCCAGCAGCGCCAGCCGCGCGCCTTCGAGCTTGAGCTCGAGGATCTGCCCGACCAGCGCGGCCTCGTCGGGGCGCAGCAGTCGTGTGCCGGTGGTGTCATCGCGACGCAGCGAGAACAATCCGCTCAGCGCGGCCTTGACGTTCGCCACGACGCGCTCGAGCCGGGTGCCGTCAGCGGCCTGCGCCGGCCCCGTCGCGGCCGGCGCCTCGCCGCGATCGGGCACGTGCACGCGCAGCGGCAGCGTCGCCGCGCGCTTCTGGATGTCCCCCAGCGCCAGCGCGAAGCCGGTGGTGTCCGGCAGCGCCATCGTGGTCAGCGCGGCGCGTTCCCGCGACAGCGCCTCGCGGACCGGCAGCAGCCGCGGATCGTTCAGGCGCGACAGGCGCTGGTCGGCGAGGTCGAGCGCGCGCAGCGCCGAGTTGGCGTCGTGCGCGAGCTGCAGGCGGTCGTTGGCCATCAGCAGCAACTGTTCTACCGCGGCCAGCTGCACGCGCGTACGCCCGCCCTCGACGGTCTCGTTCAGTCGCGCGATCGCCTCGTTGCTGTCCTCGACGCGGCCGATGACGGAGGCGACGTCGGTGCCGTTGCGCTGCACCGCCTGCGCGAGGTCGGTCTGGCGCGCGGCCAACTCGTCGGCCTGCGCGTGGAGCGATTGCACTTCGCGGCCGAGCCGCGCCAGCAACTCCTGCTGCGTCGACACCGCCTCGAGCGTGCCGGAGGTCCACTGCCAGCCGCGCCAGGCCGCGTAGCCGGCGCCGCCGAGCAGCGCCAACGCGAGCAGCCAGATGAGCGGATTGGTACCCCGGGCGGCCGCGCGCGGCGGTTCGCGGACGATTCGGTCGCCGGTCGGCTTGTCGGGCTCGGTCATGTGAACGTCTCAGCGAATCAGGTCGGCGCGCAGGCTGCGCAGAGCGCGGCATCGGACATCGGCTCGGCCAGGCGCGGCGGCTGGAGGAATCCCAGCTCACGGGCTTTTTCTACCACACGCGCCGCCGGTACAACCAGCGCCTTCTTGAACAGCGAGGCGCGCGTGGCCTCCGGCGTCATCCTCACGATGTGGTCCAGCGACTCACCACTGGTGATGACGATCACGTCGATCCCGCGCAGCGCCGCGGCGACCGCGTCCGGCGCGTACGGCAGCGGCACGCGGCGGTAGACCTCCGCCCGCTCGACCGTCGCGCCGCGCGCCGACAGTTCCTGCTCGAGCGTCCGGCGGCCGCCTTCGCCGGTCACCAGCAGCACGCGCGCGCCGCCGAGCGCGCGCAGCTCCGGCAGCGCGAGCAACGCCTCGCTGGAAGCGCCCTCGAGCGGCGTTGCCGCGGCGGCGTGCCCGGCGACAGCAATCGCCGCGGCGGTCGCCGGCCCGACCGCGGCCAGGCGCGCGGGCCATGCGCCGGTCGCGAGCGGAGCGGCGTGGCGCACCGCGTTGGCGCTGGTGAAGATCCACAGGTCGTGGCCGCCCGCCAGCCGCCGGCGCGCCTCCGCGATCTGCGTGCCGGGCTCGATCGCCAGCAGCGGCAGGCGCACCACCGCGCCACCCTCGGCCTCGAGCATCCGGCACAGGTTCTCGGCCTGGTGCGCGGGGCGCGTCACCAGCACGCGCACGCCGGCGAGACGTCCACTCATGCCCGCCCCCGAGAGCGGTCGTCGGGGGGCGGCAACGCCCCCAGTGCGCGCAGGATCGGCGCGCCGCCGGCGGCCAGCAGGCGTTCAGCGAGCGCGCTGCCGAGTTCGGCGGCCGACGCGGCGGATCCTTCGAGCGTGTCGCGCACGACGCGCGAGCCGTCGGGCGCTGCGACCAGCCCGGTGAGCCGCACGCGATCGCCCGCCACCACGGCGTGGCCCGCGACCGGCACCGTGCACGAGCCGCCGAGTTGCGCGTTCATCGCGCGCTCGGCGGCGAGGCGCGTCGCGCTGGACGCATCATTCAGCGCGCCGACGCGCGCGCGTGTCGCGGCGTCGTCCTCGCGGCACTCGATGCCGATGATGCCCTGGCCGATGGCGGGCACGAACCGCTCGACCGCGAGCGGCTCGGTGATGCGCGCCGCGAGCCCCAGCCGCGCGAGGCCGGCACAGGCCAGCAGCACCGCGTCGAATTTCTTCTCGTCGAGCCGCGCCAGGCGCGTGCCGACGTTGCCGCGCAGCTCGCCGACCGCGAGGTCCGGGCGCTCGGCGCGCAGCTGGGCCTGCCGGCGCAGGCTCGAGGTGCCGACGCAGGCGCCGCGCGGCAACTCGCGCAGGCTGGCGTGCGCGTTCGACACGAACGCATCGCGCGGATCTTCCGCCGCGAGGAAGGCTGCCAGCGCGAGCCCCGCGGGCTGCACCGCCGGCACGTCCTTCATCGAGTGCACGGCAACGTCAGCGCGCTGGTCCAGCAGCGCCTCCTCGAGCTCCTTGACGAACCAGCCCTTGCCACCAAGCAGCGCACCCTCGGCCTGCTGGTCGCCGCTGGTGGTCATCGGCACCAGCTCGACCGCCAGCCCCGGGTGGCGCGCGCGCAGCAGTGCCGCGACGTGCTCGGCTTGCCAGAGGGCCAGCGGCGACCGGCGGGTGGCGATCCTAATCCTCGTCATCCTCGTCCGTCGCGCCACCGGTGTCGGCCGGCAGGTCGTCCGGAAGGTCCGCGTGGCCGGTCAGGTGGCGGCGCACCTCGGCCAGGCGCCGGCGGCTGACCGGCAGCGGCTCGGTAGCGTGGCGCAGCCGCAGCAGGTGGTGCTCCTCGCCCTTGCCGCGCTCGAGCGACAGGATGAAGCGCGTCGCCACCAGCGCCTTGCGGTGGATGCGCAGGAACCACGGCGAGAAATCGTCCTCGAGCGTCTTCAACGACTCCTCGATCAGCACCTCGCCGTGCAGGTGGTGCACGGTCGTGTACTTCTGGTCGGCGAGGAAGTAGACGATGTCCTCGGCCGGCACGCGCACCAGGCCCTCGCGCGTGGTCGCCAGCACGAACTCGCGCTTCGGGCGGACCATGTCGGTGCGGTCGAGCGTCAACTGCGTCGCGCGGCTGGGCTTGCGCGCGCGCTGCAACGCCTCGCGCAGCTTCTCGCGCCGGATCGGCTTGAGCAGGTAGGCCGTGGCGCTGGCGTCGAACGCCGACAGCGCGTGCTCGGAGAACGCGGTGGTGAAGATCACTGCCGGCGGCGTGTCCTGGTCGGCCAGCTCGCGCGCGACCTGCAGCCCGTCCTTGCCGGGCATGCGGATGTCGAGCAGCACCAGGTCGGGCTGCTGCTCGCGGATCAGCGCGAGCGCCTGCGCGCCGTCGCCCGCCTCGCCGACCACCTCGTAGCCGGGGAATTCGGCCAGCAGCCGGCGCAGCCGCTCGCGCGCCAGCGGCTCGTCGTCGACGATCGCGACTTTCATGCGGCCTTGCTGACGATCGGGAGGGTGAGGCGCGACACGAACCGGTCTCCGTCTGCGCCCAGCTCGAGCCGGGCCCGGCCCTCACCGTAAATGAGCGCGAGGCGCTGGGCAATGTTGTCGACCGCGAGTCGCTGGCCCTGGTGCAACGGCGCGGTCGCGTCCGGCCGCGGATTGGACACCTCGACCCGCAGCAGGTTGCCGTCGCGCCGCACGGCGATGCCGATCGTGCCCGGCGCCGGCAGCCGCTCGATGCCGTGGTAGACGGCGTTCTCGACCAGCGGCTGCACCGACAGCAGCGGCACGTCGAGCGTCTCGGCCCCGGGCGCGACGTCCCAGTTGATCGTGAGCCGCTCGCCGAGGCGTGCCTGCTCGATGCGCAGGTAGCCGCGCGTCAGCGTCAGCTCCTCGGACAGCGGCACCAGGCGCGAGCGCGCCTCGAGGCCGGAGCGCATCAGCTCGGCCATGTCCTCGATCAGCGTCTCGGCCTCGGCCGGCCGGGTGGCGACCAGCGAGGCGATGCTGTTGAGGCTGTTGAACAGGAAGTGCGGGCGCATGCGCGCCTGCAACGCCTCGTAGCGCGAGCGGCCTTCGCTCAGCACCTGCTGGCGCCACTGGTGCTGCAGCCAGAACAGGCGCAGCACCAGCAACGACACGATCGCGCCGATGCACAGGTGGCGCAGCATGAAGCCGTCGCGCGGCTCCGGCCGCAGCGCGAAGCCGCCGTCCACGCGCAGCAGCACCTCGTAGCCGGCGGCGCTGATCACGCCGTTGACCGCGACCAGCAGGATCCAGGCCACCAGGAACATGACTTCGATCGGCGTGTGGCGCAGCCAGCGGCGCGCGCCGCAGAGCACCGCGCCGCTGCACAGGCCGGTCCACTGCAGGTACAGCGAGACGATGAAGAAGCGCTCCCACACGCTGCCGCCGAGGCCGGCGGACAGCGTCAGGACGATGGCGACCAGTTCGAGGATGAAGGCGAGCAGCAACAGCGGCCGCCACCGGCAGAAATCGGGGATCAGGTCTGCGGCCACGTCCGGGGTCGGCGCGTTCACGGGCTCAACAGTGGCGCGGGCGCATCCGGGGGTCAAGCAGGCACCGGATATACTCGCCCGCCTATGAAATCGGGAACCCGCAAGAAACTCTGGGGCGGCCGCTTCGACCAGTTGACCGACCTGCTGGTCGAGACGTTCACCGAATCGGTGAGCGTCGACTGGCGCCTGTACCCGTACGACATCGAAGGCTCGATCGCGCACGCGCGCATGCGGGCGAAAGTCGGCGTGCTGACGCGCGCCGAGGCGACGAAGATCGCCGCCGGCCTCACCCGCATCCGGCGCGAGATCGAGTCCGGCCGGCTCCGCTGGGACCCGGCGCTCGAAGACGTGCACATGAACATCGAGCAGCGCCTGACCGAGCGCATCGGCGACCTGGGCAAGAAGCTGCACACTGGCCGCTCGCGCAACGATCAAGTCGCCACCGACCTGCGGCTGTACCTGCGCCACTGGATCGACCAGATCGCCGGGCTGCTGAAGCTGTCCGGCGACCGCCTGCTGGAGCTGGCCGAGCGCGAGGCCGACACCATCCTGCCCGGCTTCACCCATCTGCAGATCGCCCAGCCGGTCACCTTCGGCCACCACATGCTGGCCTGGCGCGAGATGCTCGAGCGCGATCGCGCGCGGCTGGCCGACTGCCGCAAGCGCGTCAACGTGCTGCCGCTCGGCGCCGCCGCGCTCGCCGGCACGGTCTATCCGATCGACCGCGCCTACACCGCCAAGCTGCTCGGTTTCGACGCCGTCGCCGAAAACTCGCTCGACGCCGTGTCCGATCGCGATTTCGCGATCGAGTTCGCCGCGGCGGTCGCGCTGGCCATGGTGCACCTGTCGCGCATGTGCGAGGAAATGGTCCTGTGGGCCAACCCGCTGTTCGGGTTCATCGCGCTGCCGGACCGTTTCTGCACCGGCAGCTCGATAATGCCGCAGAAGAAAAACCCGGACGTGCCCGAACTGATCCGCGGACACACCGGCCGCGCGGTCGGCGGGCTGGTGGCGCTGCTGACGCTGATGAAGGGCCAGCCGCTGGCCTACAACCGCGACAACCAGGAGGACAAGCCGACGGTGTTCGACCTGGTCGACACCGTGGTCGAGTGCCTGCAGGTGTTCGCGGAGATGGTCCCCGCGATCAAGGTCGAGCGCAAGGCCTGCCGCGACGCCGCGCTGCGCGGGTACGCCACCGCCACCGACCTGGCGGACTACCTGGTGCGCAAGGGCGTGCCGTTCCGCGACGCGCATCACGCCGTCGGCCGCGCCGTCTCATTTGCCGCGAAGAAGGGCGTGGACCTTTCCGGGCTGAAGCTCGACGAGCTGCGCGAGTTCGCGCCCGTCATCGGCAAGGATGTCTACAAGTGCCTCACGCTGGAAGGCTCGGTGGCGGCGCGCAACCACTTCGGCGGGACCGCACCCGCGCAGGTCCGCGCCGCGATCCGCCGCGCCCGCAAGAGCTCGCGCTAGCGGCGCTTCACGGCGGCTGGCTGCCCCGCCGCTGCAGGATCTCGTCGACCTGGCGCTGCCAGCGCTCGAGCATCTCGTCGTAGACGTCGAACACGCAGCGCGCGCAGCCCCCTCCGCAACAGTCTCCCGGCTCCGGTGGCACCGGCTTGGGCGGCAGCTCGGGCTCGGCCTGCGGCATCGGTTACTGACCTCGGGGGAACAGGCCCTTGTTGGCGCGATACAGCGTCGAGATGTCCTCGTCGCCGTAGCCGGCCTGCTTCAGGTGCTCGTACTGCGGGATCGTCGCCTCGGTCACCGGCAGCTTGCCGCCGAGCGCGTGCGCCATCGTGCGGCAGATGTAAAGGTCCTTCAGGTGCAGCGCCAGCTTGAAGCCCAGCGGGTACTGGTTCTCGATGAAGTTCGTGCCGCGGTTGGTCATGAACCATGAGCCGGCGGCGCCGCTGCCGACCACTGCCAGCACGCGGTCGAGCGGCAGGTGCAGGGCCTCGGCGAAGGCGACGCCTTCGGTCACGGCCTGCGCGATGCCGGCGCACACCACCTGGTTCACCGCCTTGGTCGCCTGTCCGGAGCCGACCAGGCCCATGTGCACGGAGCGCGAGCCCATCGTGCCGAACAGCGGCGCGGCGTGCTTCACGTCGGACTCGTGGCCGCCGACCATGAAGGTCAGCGTGCCGTTCTTCGCGCCCTCGGTGCCGCCGGTGACCGGTGCGTCGATGAAGCGCGCGCCGACGGCGGCGAGCTCCTTCGCCGCTTCGATCGCGGTTTCGCGGGCGACGGTGGAGGTGTCGATGACCAGCTTGCCGCGGGCCTCGGGCACGTCGAGCCGGTCGACCATCTCTAGCACCTGCTGGTCGGCGGACACGCACAGGATTACCGCGTCACAGGTCTTCCACAGGTCGGCCGGACTCGATGCGAGCCGGACGCTGTGGTCGCGCGCGAACTTGTCCGCCTTTGCCGTGGTGCGATTCCAGACTCCGCCCAGCAGCTCCTTGCGCGCGAGGTGGCCGGCCATATGCCAGCCCATCGCCCCCAGGCCGATGAATCCCGCTTTCATGCTCTTCCCCTTAGTGAGAACCCGCCGGCGGTACGTGATAGCCGCCCGGCCGTTGCTTCCTGATCAGCAGGTTACGGATTTCCCACTCGGACTTCGACTCGACCGCCTGCAGCAGGCGGACGTCGTCGCCGGCCTGCACCGCGACCGGCACGCCGTTGCGGAACAGCACGCGATTGCCCGATAGCGCCGGCACCTTGTCGCCCGGCACGATCACGCCGATCAGGTTGAGGGGGTCGGCCGCCGAGATCGACACCAATTCCTCATCCCCTGCCCCGGACCCCGATCCGGGGCCTGCCCCGGACCCCGATCCGGGGTCGCCCACCGCCTTGCGCAGCGCGCCGGCCGCCTCGGGCAGCGCGAACTGCTCGCCGGAGAAGCCGGTGACGAAGCGCCCGCCGCGGATTTCCCCGCGTGCCTCCATCCGGCGGTAGACGTAGAACAGCTCGCGCCAGGGCGGCAGGTGGTCCTCGCGTAACAGGAGAGCGCGGAACACGACGCCGTAGCGGCGCAGCAGCGAGCGCGCGATGTGCTCGACGGCTGGGTCGCCGAGCGCGGCCGCCGGTTCGGGCAGGCGCGGCGCGCGTGGCAGGCTCCAGCGGCCGGCGGTGTCCACCTCGTGGGCGAGCGAGCGCCGGTAGCGGCGCAGCTTGTCGCGCCGCTCGTTCGGGATGATCAGGGCGCGCAGCCCGGCGAAGGAATCCGACGTGACCAGGCCCTGCGACACCAGTTCGCCGAGGCCCTGCTCCACCTCGGTCTTGAGCATGCCGGTGTCGTGCGCGAGGTCGTCGAAGAACGAGGCGCCGTGCGCGCGCAGCGCATCGCGCACCTTGGTCGCGCGGGCGCTGAGCGACTCCGCAGGAGTGCCCTCGGGCGCGATCGCGGCCAAGGCCGCTCCCGCATTCCAATAGGCAAGAGCGTCGCGCACGCACAGGACGATCGGCGTCGTGCGCACCGGTCCGGACTTGCGCTCGGGATCGGGGTCGGCTGCCGGACGGAACCAGACGATCGAGCCGGCGGCGCACAGCCGGTCGAGCAGATCGGGCAGGTAGTGGTGCACGCGCGGCGCCAGCACATCGTCCTCCCAGGCCCCGGCCGGAACGCTGAATCCCTCGAGCTGGCGCAGCACGGCGAGCAGACCGTTCTCGCCTTCGCGCCGCTCGTCATGGCTTGCGCCCGCCACTCCCTGCCAGCGGAACAGGAACCGCATGAACTGCGCCGGCGGCACGGCCTGGACTTCGCTGCGCTGCTTTTCGCGCGTGTAGCGGTTCAGCCGCGCCAGCAACCGACGTTCACACCACTGTTCGTCGTCGGGTGCGCCCATCCGCATCACCGCGCCCTCGCCTTCGAGTGCCGCGAGCGCGGCCTGCACATCAAGGCTCTTGTCGGGGCCCAGCGGCGCGGCCAGCGCCGCGGCAGTGACCGGCCCGAGCAGGTCGAGCCGCCCGCGCAGGATTTCCCGCAGCGCATCGTCGGCCGAAGCCGGCGCGGCTTTCACCGCCGAGATCACGGGATCACACTCGGCGGCCGGCAGTGCGGCCTGCATCTCCGAGAGACGCTCTGCCGCGACCCAAAGTCCCTGGATGCCGGCTTTCGCCGGCATGACACTGACGACGGTAGCGCGGCGCGCGGCCACCAGTTCGTCGAACCAGGCCCGCCAGGGCTTGCCCTCGTCGCGCGTCAGGAAGGCGTGCACGACCAGCGCATCGTGCAACTCGTCGGCGTTCCTCGGCTCGGGCCGGATCTCGGTGCGCAGGCGCTCCAGCGCCTCGGTACTGATGTTTC
>JBOICR010000152.1:0-1939 GCA_050740195.1 Nevskiaceae bacterium
CGCGGCGGACCTGCCGCCGGGGTATGCGCTGGCGACCGCGCACCCGCTCGCGACCGCTGCCGGCGTCGAGATGCTCGAGGAAGGCGGCAACGCCTTCGATGCCGCCGTCGCGGTCAGCGCGGTGCTGACGGTGGTCGCGTCGCAAAGCACCGGCATCGGCGGCGGCGGGTTCTTCCTGTTGCACCGGGAGGCGGACGGATTCGAGACGCTGGTCGATGGCCGCGAAGTCGCGCCGCTGGCGGCGAATTCGAAGATGTTCCAGGACCCCAAGGGCGTCGCGATCCCGAAAGCCTCGCTCAACGGCGCCCGCGGCGCCGCGATCCCCGGCCTGCCGGCGACCTGGCACCACATCGCGCAGAAGTACGGCACCAGGCCGCTGGCGCGGCTGTTGATGCCGGCGGTGCGCATCGCGCGCGAGGGCTTTGCGATCGAGGAAGGCAAGGCGCGCCAGCTGGCCAAGAACCGGGACCGCTTCTCGCCGGCGGCGGCCGCCGTGTTCCTGCCCGGCGGGCAGCCGCCCGTGGCGGGTACGGTGATCCGGCAGCCGGACCTGGCGGTAACGCTCGAAGCGGTCGCGCGCGATGGGCGCGCGGGGTTCTACCAGGGGCCGGTCGCGGCAAAACTGCTGGCCGGCGTGAAGCAGGGCGGTGGCGTCTGGCAGGCGGAGGATTTCACGCGCTACAAGGTGATCGAGCGCAAGCCGATGCAGTTCTTCTTCCGCGGCTACCGCCTCACCGTCGCCCCGCCGCCGTCGGCGGGCGGCGTGACGCTGGCGCAGGCGCTCGCCATGCTCGAAGCGCGTGGCTGGCCGCCGGCCGATCCGGTGCAGGCCAGACACGAGATGGTCGAGACGATGCGGCGCGCCTACCGCGACCGGCTCCTGCTGGGTGATCCAGCCTTCGTGGCGATGCCGCTTCACCGGTTGCTGTCGCGCGAGTACCTGCTGGGGCTCGCCCGCGATATCAAGCCGGATGCGGCGTCGCTGAGCATGCCCGTGGCACAGCCGGTCGAGGCCGCCAACACCACGCATTTCTCGATCCTCGACGCCGCCGGCAACCGCGTCGCCGCGACCGAAACGGTCAACACCGAGTTCGGCTCGGGCTTCATGCCGCCGGGCACCGGCGTGCTGCTCAACAACGAAATGGACGACTTCGCGGCCAGCCTGACCGCAAGCAACGCCTACGGGTTGATCGGTTCGACCGCCAACGCGATCGCGCCGGGCAAGCGCCCGCTGTCGAGCATGGCGCCGACCTTCGTCGAGGGCGAGCGCGGGCTGCTGATCATCGGCGGCAAGGGCGGCAGCCGCATCGTCAGCCAGGTGTTGTTCGGCGTACTGGATTTCATCGGCGGCGGAGATGCGCAGCACGCGGTCACGCTGCGGCGCTACCACCACCAGTACCTGCCGGACCGCGTCGACTTCGAGCCCGGCGCGCTGTCCGAGTTCGAGCAGGCGGAGCTGAAGAAACTCGGCCACACGCTGAGGCTCGTGCCCGACGGCTGGGGACTGATGCACGCGGTGTGGTGGGACCGGCGCGGCGACACCCTTCAGGCGGCGGCGGATCCGCGAGGCATCGGCACCGGCGCGGTGAAGCGGCTGCGCGGAGCCGAGCCGGCGGAGGCTCAGGTCGGCAGGTAGGTGCCCGGCTGCTGGGCCAGCTTGCGCGCCGAGACGCGCAGGCGCCGGCGCGGCAGGGCTGACTTGCGGCGGCGCGGGCGCAGTTCGGACAGCCGCACGTTCAGCAGGTTGCGCAGCGCGCGCGCGTTGATGCTGCGCGGACGGCGCTGCAGTTCGTGGATGGTGTTGCTGGCAATCACGCGCCGAAGGTGCTCGGCGTGCTTCTCGATCGCCAGCATGTACGGGTTGATGCCGTTGAAGTGCACCGACATGTATTTGTACGACTTGCGGAAGTAGCCGTCGAGCCGCTCCTGAAAGAGCTTG
>JBOICR010000153.1:0-4396 GCA_050740195.1 Nevskiaceae bacterium
GCGTGCCTCCTGTAGAACGTGGAGACACCTTAGTCAGCGTCGCGTCGCGGGTCTGTCGGTGAACCCTGAGACCTTGTGTGAGGCAACCCCGCCAGTTTCTGTCAGGGGAACCCTGACGGGGGAAACCCCGTCAGTCCAGCGAGGTCAGGCCATGCTCGATGGCGAACTTGACCAGGGACGGCAGGTCCCTGATCCCCAGCTTCTCCATCAGGCGGCTGCGGTAGGTCTCGACGGTCTTGACCGAAAGCGACAGCTCGCGTGCCGCCGCGGCATTGCTGCGGCCCTCCACCACCAGCTGGAGGATTTGCCGTTCGCGCGCGCTCAGCCGGTCGAGCGGACTGCCCGCTTGCCGGTTGCCCGCATAGTCGGCCAGGACCGCCTCGTTGATCTCCGCGCTGAGATAGCGCCGACCCGCATGGAGGGCGCGGACCGCCGCGACCAGTTCGGCGCCTGCCGCCTGCTTGAGCAGGTAGCCCCGGACCCCGGCCTGGAGCGCGCGGGAAACGTGCGCCGATCCGGCCTGGGACGACAGGATGAGGACCCGGGTCTGCGGCAGTGCATCGCAGATCATCCGCGCCGCCTCGATGCCGTCCAGCCCCGGCATGCCCACGTCCATGACGACGATGTCCGGCGACAGGCGCCGGGCCTCGCCCACCGCCTGCCGCCCGTCAGCCACGGCGCCGAGCACGTTCAAGTCACCCTGCGCTTCGAGCAGCAGGCGCAACCCATCCCGCACCACCGCATGGTCATCCGCCAGCAGGATGCGGATGCTCATCGCCCGAGGCCCAGCACGTAGGCATCGACCCGCGCCGCCGCCTCGCGCAACTCGGCCGCGAGCAGGGCGCCGTCGAACCCGGGCGAATCCCTGGCCGAGCGCTCGATCTCCTCCGAAATTCTCGCCATTTCGCCCGCCCCGACCATCAACGCCGCGCCCTTCATGCGGTGGGCCACGCGCGCCACGGCTTCGTTGCCGTCACGCAGTGCTTCGGCCAGCGCGGCGAGATCCTCGGCGTTGGTCTGGCTGTACCGGGCCAGCAGCCGGCGCGTGCTGCCGGCGTCACCACCGGTGAGGCGCTCCAGGACGCCGGCGTCGATCGGCTCCTGGCCTGGGGGCAGGCCATGCGGTGTCGGCGCGACCGGACCCGCAGTCGAGTCCCAGCCGACTCGCGGCAGCCAACGCTGCAGTTTCTCGACCAGCTGGCGGATGGTCACGGGCTTGGGCAGGTAGTCATCCATGCCCGAAGCCAGGCAGCGCTCGACGTGTTCCCGCACGACGTCCGCGGTCAGTGCCAGGATGGGCGTGCGCGGCCTGTCGTTGGCGGCCTCGAACTCGCGGATGGCAGCCGCCAACTGGTAGCCGTCCAGCCCCGGCATGTGCAGGTCGGTGAACACGAGGCCGTAACTCGCCGCCTCGAAGCGCTCGAGCGCCCGCGCCCCGTCTTCGGCCGTGTCCACGAAGAACCCGGCGAGGCTCAGCTGCCCGGCGAGGACTTCGCGGTTGACGGGATGGTCCTCGGCAAGGAGCAGCAGGCTGCCCTCGCGCTCGGCCTGCTCACGGCTCGGCTTGGGGCGGGTGGCGACCGGCGGCTCCGCTTCACGGGCGACCGCGGCGATGTTCCTCGGATCGCCGATCGTCAGGTTCACCTCCAGCGTCATGACGCTTCCCTGTCCCGGCTCGCTTTCCGCCCGCACGGTCGCGCCCATCAGATCGGCGAGCCGGCGGCAGATCGCCAGGCCCAGCCCGGTGCCGCCGAAGCGGCGCGTCGTGCCAACGTCGCCCTGCGTGAAGGGCTGGAACAGCCGCGCGAGCTGGTCCGGAGTCATGCCGATGCCCGTGTCCGACACCGTGAAACCCAGCCGTTGGCTGCCGGCCCCGTGCTCGATCACCTGCACAGCCACGGTCACCGACCCTTTCTCCGTGAACTTGATGCCGTTGCTGACGAAGTTCCTCAGGACCTGCGCCAGGCGCATGCCATCCCCGACGTGCGCCCGCGCGACGCCCGCGCCCACGACCTGCGCCAGCCGCAACCCCTTGGCTTCGGCGCTGGCGCTGAAGTTGCCGACGACTTGCGACACCAGATCGCGAACTGAAATGGTCTCGGGCTCGAGCTCGATCTTGCCGGCCTCGATCTTGGAGTAGTCGAGGATGTCGCCGATGATGTCCAGCAGCGAGTGGGCGGAGCGCTGCACGATGTCGAACTGACGGCGCTGCTCCGCATCGAGGCGCGACCGTCCGAGGACTTCCAGCATGCCGAGCACGCCGATCAGCGGCGTGCGGATCTCGTGACTCATGGCCGCCAGGAACATGGACTTGGCGCTGTTCGCCGCGCGAGCCTCGAGCTCACGGTCGTGCAATTCCTGGTTGGCGCCCTCCAGCTCGCGCAGGGATTTCGCCAGCGCCTCGTTGACCTGCACGGCCTGCTCGTAGGTGGAAATCAGCAGGTCCACGATCTGCTGCCGTTCGGCGGTGACCCAATGCTCCCGTCCGCCCAGCTTGATCTTCACCTCGGACTGGATTTTTTTGCCCCTGCGCAGCTCCATCTGCATCAACAGGTAATCGATCCTCGCCAGCAACTGGCTCTCGTCGGGCGCCTTGCGAAGGAACGCGTCGGCCCCGCACTCGAGACCCGAAATGACGTCGGCCGTGTCGGAGAGCGTCGTCAGCAGGATGACCGGAATGTCCTTGAGTCGTTCGTCGGATTTGATCGCCCTGCACAGCCCGTACCCGTCCATCTCGGGCATCACGACGTCGCTGATAACGAGCGTCGGCTTGCGCTCGCGCGCCAGTTCCAGCGCTTCATGCCCGTTGCCGGCGACACGAACGTCGTAGTCGTGCCGGTCGAGGAGCTGCAGCAGGCCTTGCGCCTGAGTGGGGCTGTCCTCCGCAACCACGATGCTAACGCGTGAACGCCTCGGTGCCCGGCCCATGCGCTCAGCCTCCCGGCCTCGGTTTCGCGCCATTCACCAGCGCCACCATCGCGTCGGCGATCCGCTCGGCCGGCACCACGTGCGTCGCTGCGCCGAGCTCGACGGCGGCGCCGGGCATCCCGTACACGGTCGAGCTGTCGCGGTCCTGCACGATGGTGACAGCGCCCCGGTCTTTCATCAGCTTCAACTCCACGGCGCCGTCCTTGCCCATGCCGGTCAGCAGGATGCCGAGCCCGTGCGCGCCGTACTCCCGCGCCAGCGAGCGGAACAGGTGCGCCACCGCCGGCCGCAAGTGATTCTCCGGCTCCTCGCGCGTCAGCACGATGCGACCGCCGCGGTCGACGCCCATGTGGAGATCGTCCGGTGCGATGTAGACGTGACCCGGCAGCGCTTCGATGCCATGCGAGGCGACGTGGATGCGCAGGCCGGTAGTCTGGTCGAGCCACTCGACCATGCCGGCGAGAAAACCGTGCGCCATGTGCTGGACGATGAGCACCGGCGTGGAGAAGTTCTTGGGCAACGCTGCAAGGATGGTCTGCAGCACCTGCGGGCCGCCCGTGGACGCACCGATCCCCACCACCCGGATCTCCGCCGGCGCGCCGGGTCCTCGCGGCAGCGGCGGCGACGGCGCGGACCGCGACCGCGCCAGCCGCCGTACCACCTTGACCTCGGACATGAGCCTGACCGTTTCCAGCAGGTGCGCGGCCACCGCCTCGAAATCGGCGTGGTCGCTGCCCAGCGGTTTGCCGACACAGGCGATCGCGCCGGCTTCCATCGCCTGGAAGGCCACCACCGTGTCCCGCGGGTCGGACGACGCGGTGCAGATCACGATCGGTACCGGTCGGACCTCCATGATGCGGCGCGTGGCTTCGAAGCCGCCCATGCCGGGCATGTGGATGTCCATGAGCACGACGTCGGGCCGCTGGTCTCGCAGGAAATCCAGCGCCGCCTGGCCGTCGCCGACCGCGCCGACCACGCGGATCTGCGGATCCGAGCCGAGCAGGTGGACCAGGAACATGCGCGTGACCCTCGAGTCCTCGACCACTAGCACGTCGATTGGGCGGTCGCTCATGCGGTCTCACCCGAGCGAATCAGCCGCTTAACGGCGTCCAACAGGTTGCCCTGGTCGAAAGTGCTCTTGACCAGATAGGCGTTGGCGCCGACGTCGACGCCCCGCTCGCGGTCTTCGCGTGTTTCCAGCGCCGTGACCAGCACCAGCGGCAGGTCCGCCAGCTTGCGGTCGGCACGCACGCGCGCGGTCAGTTCGAAACCGTTCAGCCGCGGCATTTCCACGTCGGAAACGACCAGGTCGACCGGCTCGGTGCGCAGCAGCGTGAAGGCCTCCGCGCCGTCCACCGCCGTTCTTACGCGATAGCCCGCCGACTCCAGGATCCCTTTCAGCAGCATGCGCGAGGTGATCGAGTCCTCGACCAGGAGGATCGTTCGGTGGCGCGCAGTTGCGGGGGCC
>JBOICR010000154.1:0-13690 GCA_050740195.1 Nevskiaceae bacterium
TGCGCCACGTCAGCCCTGCCGACGCGCCGCGCCTCAAGGAGGGCTTCCGCCTGATCTCCTCGCTCGCGCGCCGCCGGCATTTCCCCGGCGACGACGTCAAGGAACTCGGCGAGGAGCAGCTCAAGGCACTCCACTCGGTCGACCAGAAGAACTACTGCATCTGGGGCGCGATGAACCCGGCCAAGCCTACTGAGCCGGGCATCGGCATCGCACGCTACCGCCGCCTCGAGGAGGAGCCCTCGGCCGCCGACGTCGCCATCACGATTCCCGACCAGTACCAGGGCACCGGGGCCGGGCTGCTGCTGCACGCCTGCCTGCACTTCACCGCGCACCAGAACCACATCCGGCACTTCTATTACGAGGTGGCCGGCGAAAACGAGCGCTTCATCCGGCACCTGAAGAGCCTCGGCGCCGAGCACGTCGGCCGCGTGGTCGGCGTCACGCGCCTGCGCATGCCGGTTTACGCGCGCGCGCTGTCGGTGCCGCAGTACAACGCCAGCGGCTTCAAGTTTTCTGCGGCGATGCGGAAGGTGACGGCAGGGCGGGCAGTCGCCGCGTGAGCAGCACCACCAGCAGCAGCGCCGGCACGCCGATCAGCGCGGAGCCGGCGAAGAACGCCGCGTAAGCGGGCAGCAGGCCGGTCGAGACCGTGAGCGTGTCGACTGCCGCGCCCGAAAGACCCTTGAGCGCCTTGCCGAGCAGCGCGTAGAACGAGCTCAGCAGCGCGTATTGCGTCGCCGTGTAGCCGGCGCTGGTCAGGCTCGACATGTAAGTCACCAGCGCGACGCCGGCGAAGCCGGTCGCGAAGTTGTCGACGAGGATCGCGGCCGAGAACACCTCGAGGCTCGGCCCGGACAGCGCCATCACCGCGAACATCACGTTCGAGCCCGGGCTCAGCACCGCGCCGATCAGGAGCGTCGGCACGAAGCCGAAGCGCACCGCGCTGAGCCCGCCGAGGATCACGCCGGCCACCGACGCGAACAGGCCGACCGACCCACGCACCGCGCCGACGGTTTCCTTGGCGAGCCCGAGGTCCGCGTAGAACGGGTTGATCATCGGCCCGATCACGAAGTCGGCGAGGCGATAGAGGCTGATCGCCGCAAGCATCAGCAGCGCGAGCCGGCCGTGCGCGCGGAAGAACGCGACGAACGGGCCGACGATCGCGTCCCAGATCCCGCCGAGCGACCCGGCCGCTACCGCGGTGCGCACGCTCGGCTCAGCGGCCCACAGCGCTGCGCCGACGCCGACGCCCATCGCAGCCGCGAGCAGGCCGTACGACGCCGGCCAGCCGACCGCGGCGGCGACGATCAGGATCAGCGCCTCGGTGACGAGCAGCGCGGCGCGGTAGCCAAGCTGGTGCGCGGCCGTCAGCAGCGCCAGTTCCTCTGCGTCGTCGGCGATCTCGATGCGCCACGCGTCGATCACGATGTCCTGGGTCGCCGACGCGAA
Source organism: Nevskiaceae bacterium (assembly GCA_050740195.1). Classification (GTDB taxonomy): domain Bacteria; phylum Pseudomonadota; class Gammaproteobacteria; order Nevskiales; family Nevskiaceae; genus JACPFV01. Next base: position 1,450 of record JBOICR010000154.1, read on the forward strand.
CGCGGTGGCGAGCGCGAAGGCGCCGAACAGCGTGAGGTCGCCGCCCGGCCCGGTCAGCGCCATGGCCGCGAGGCTCGCAATCACGCCGAGCTGCGCGGCCACCATCCAGCCGCGCCGGTGGCCGAGCGCGCGGCCGATGAGCGGCACGTCGACCTTGTCAATCAGCGGCGCCCACAGGAACTTCAGCGAATAGGTTAGGCCGACCCACGACAGGAAGCCGATCGCGGTCAGCGCGATGCCTTCCTCGCGCATCCAGAAGCCGAGCGTGTTGCCGACCAGCAGGAACGGCAACCCGGACGCGAAGCCCAGGCCCAGCATGACCGCGATCTTCGGCCGGCGGAGGCCGCGCAGCACTTCGCGCCAGCCTGGAGCGCTACTCATAGTCGAGCGTCAGCGGCGCGTGGTCGGAGAATCGCCGCCGCTTGTAGATCGCCGCGCGCGTGAGCCGCGCGCGCAGGCTGGGGCTGACCACCTGGTAGTCGATGCGCCAGCCGACGTTTTTGGCCCAGGCCTGGCCGCGATTGCTCCACCAGGTGTACGACGCGCCCTCGGCGGCCGGATGCAGGTGGCGGTACGCGTCCACCCACGCGCCGTCGCGGAACACTTCGTCGAGCCACGCGCGCTCGTGCAGCAGGAAGCCCGAGTTCTTCCGGTTGCCGCGCCAGTTCTTGAGATCAATGTTCTTGTGCGCGATGTTCCAGTCGCCGCAGATCACGTAGTCGCGCCCACTGCCGGCCCACTCGCGCAGGCGCGGCAGGAAGAACTTCAGGAAGCGGTCCTTCGAGGCCTGCCGTTGCGGGCCGGCCGAACCGGACGGCAGGTACAACGACACGACCGAGAGCTTGCCCAGCCGCACTTCGAGGTAGCGCCCTTCGGCGTCGAACTCGCGCGCGCCGAGCGTGGTCAGCACCGCGTCGGGCTCGCGGCGCGAGTACAGGGCCACGCCGGCGTAGCCCTTTTTCTCGGCGCTGTTGAAAAACGGGCGCCAGCCCTTGGGAAAGTACGCCGTGTCGCCGTCGAGATCGGCGCGCCGCGCCTTGGTCTCCTGCAGGCACACGGCGTCGGCGCGCTGGCGCGCCAGCCAGTCGAACATGCCCTTGCGCGCGGCGGAACGGATGCCGTTGCAGTTCAAGGTGATGACGCGCAAGGAGTTCCCGGAAAGATCGCCTGGGCCGGTATCATAACGGCATGGCCAAGGGCCCCAACGACACGCTGGCGGAGCACAAGCGCGCGTTCCTGCGCCTCGCGCTCGAGCACGGCGTGCTGAAGTTCGGCGAGTTCAAGCTCAAGTCCGGGCGCGTGAGCCCTTATTTCTTCAACCTCGGCCTGATCAGCACGGGCGTGGCGCTGCGCGAACTCGGGCGCGCCTACGCGCACGCGCTGCAGCAGTCGGGCTTGGCCTTCGACATGCTGTTCGGTCCGGCCTACAAGGGCATCCCGCTGGCCGCGGCTGTGGCCATCGCTCTCGCAGAAGGCGGGCGCGACGTGCCCTACGCGTACAACCGCAAGGAAGCGAAGGACCACGGCGAAGGCGGCACGCTGGTCGGGGCGAAGCCCTCCGGCCGCGTCGTCATCGTCGACGACGTGCTCACCGCCGGCACGGCGATGCGCGAGTCGGTGCAGCTGCTGCGGGCGGCGGGCGCCACGCCCGTCGCCGCAGTCATCGCGCTCGACCGGCAGGAGCAGGGGCCCAATGGCGCCTCTGCGGTGGCCGAGATGGAGCGCGAGCATGGGCTGCGCATGATCGCGCTCGTTAACGTGCGGGAAATGCTGGAATTTCTGGAGCGCGAGAGCTTGCCGGCGGCGACCGTCGAGTCGGTCCGCAAATACCAGGCGCAATACGGGGTTCCGGCGTAGACTTGCGGCGTGATTTGTCGAGGGTCGCGGGGGTAGAGTCCATGAGATTTGCAGCGGTGTTGATGGTGCTGGTCGCGGCTCTCTGGGCGCTGCCGTCGGACGCGCAGGAGAAGGGCGGGAAGAAAATCCAGTGCTGGACCGACAAGAGCGGCCAGCGCATGTGCGGCGACCGCATCCCGCAGGAGTACGCGGGCCAGAAGCGCGACGTCATCAAGGACGGCCGCGTCATCGACACGATCTCCGCGACGAAATCCGCGGACGAGAAAGCCGCCGAGGAGCGCAAGAAGAAGGCGGAGGAGGAGCAGCGCAAGGCCGCCGAGTACGACCGCGCACTGCTCGAGAGCTATCGCACTCCGAGCGACATCACCGCGACGCGCAACGAGCGCCTGGCGCTGGTCGACAGCCGCATCCAGGCGGCCGAGAAGACCGCCGCCGATACCGACAAGAGCCTGATCGGGCTGCGCGCCCGCGCTGAGGCCGCGCAGCAAAAGGAAGAGCCGGTTGATGACAGACTGGCGAAACAGATCAAGCAGTTCGAGAAAGCGCAGAAACAGAACACCAAGGCGCTCGAGCGTTACCGGACCGAGCGTGAAGCGCTGCAGGCCAAGTTCGACCGCGACTACGTTCGCTACAGTGAACTGCGCGGGCTGCCCCCAACGAAGCCGCCGCCGCCGGTGGCCAAGGTGGCCGAGCCGGCAGTCGAGGCGACACCCGCCAAACCAGCGGCAACACCGGCAACACCCGCGCCGAAAAAAGCCGGCGGCTGATCAGCCGCGGATCAGGGTGCCGACGCCCTCGTCGGTGAACAGCTCGAGCAGCACGGCGTGCTGCACGCGGCCGTCGATGATGTGCGCCGACCTCACGCCGCTCTTCACCGCATCCAGTGCGCAGCCGATCTTGGGCAGCATGCCGCCGCCGACTGTGCCGTCGGCGATCAGCGCGTCGACCTGCTGATAGGTGAGCCCGGTCAGCACCTTGCCGGAGGCGTCGAGCACGCCGGCGGTGTTGGTCAGCAGGATCAGCTTCTCGGCTTTGAGCACCGTCGCGATCTTGCCGGCGACGAGGTCGGCGTTGATGTTGTAGGACTGGCCGTCGTCGTCGATGCCGATCGGCGCTATGACGGGGATGAAGCCGCCGTCCTCGAGATGCCGGATCACCTCGGGCCGCACGGCGACGACGTCGCCGACGAAGCCGAGGTCCACCGGCGCGCCGTTCCTGGTCACGGCCAGCTTGCGCGCGCGGATCAGGCCGTCGTCCTTGCCGGTCACGCCGATGGCGCGCCCGCCATGCTGGTTGATCAGCGCGACGATCTCCTTGTTGACCTGCCCGCCGAGCACCATCTCGACGATCTTCATGGTCTCGGCGTCGGTCACGCGCATGCCGTCGATGAACTCGCGACCCTTGCCGAGCTTGCCGAGCAGCTCGTCGATCTGCGGGCCGCCGCCGTGCACGATCACCGGGTTCAGGCCGACCAGCTTCATCAGCACGACGTCGCGCGCGAACGAGGTCTTCAGCGCCTCGTCCTCCATCGCGTTGCCGCCGTACTTGATGACGATAGTCTTGCCGCCGAAGCGCCGGATGTACGGCAGCGCTTCGGTCAGCACCCGCGCAATCGCGCCGGCTCGGGTCTGGTCAATGCTCATGGGGGCGGCATTCTACGGCGCTGGCTCGGCCGGCGCTGGCTCGGCGCTTGCCTCGCTTCATGGCTCGCCGAGCCGCCGCTTGCGCCGGCCGCGCGCCGTCTATTGACGACCGCTGTGTCCGAACCCGCCGGCCCCGCGCCTGCTCTCGTCGAACGACTCCACCGGCATCAGCTTCGCCTGCACGACGGGCACGAACACGAGCTGCGCGATGCGCTCGCCGGGCTGGATGGTGAATTCGCTCTGGCCGCGGTTCCAGGTCGAGACCATCAGCTCGCCCTGGTAATCCGAGTCGATCAGGCCGACGAGGTTGCCGAGCACGATGCCGTGCTTATGGCCCAGGCCCGAGCGCGGCAGGATCGTGGCGGCGAGGCCGGTGTCGCCGATGTGGATGGCCAGCCCGGTCTTGATCAGCGTGGTCTCGCCAGGCTTGAGCACGAGCGGCGCGTCGAGGCAGGCGCGCAGGTCTACGCCGGCCGAGCCGTCGGTGGCGTGCGCGGGCAGCGGCCAGGTTGTGCCGATGCGGGGGTCGAGGATGCGGCAGGGGATTTCGCGCATGTAGGAGCGCCTCTCAGGCGCGACGGGTATAGCGGCTCGCGATCAGGTCGGCGAGCGCGCGCGCAAGGTTGGCCTTCGAGTCCTTGCCCAGCGCTTTGCCGCCCTTGTTCCAGTACACGTGCAGCTCGTTGTCGTCGCGGTCGAAGGCGCGGCCGCGGCCGACGAGGTTCGCGGCGACGAGATCGAGCCTCTTGCCCGCGAGCTTGGCGCGCGCGTTGGTTTCGAGGTTCGCGGTTTCCGCGGCGAAGCCGACCATGAACAGCTTGCCGTGCTTCTGCCGCACGGCCGAGAGGATGTCCTTGGTGCGCTCCATCGGCACGGACAGCGCCGCGGTTTTTTTCTTGATCTTGTCGCGTGCGGCTTTGGCGGGACGGTAATCGGCCACGGCGGCCGCGCCGACGAAGATCTTCGCGCGCTTCGCCGCGTCCATGGAGGCCCGGTACATCTCCTCGGCGGTCTCGACGTCGACGCGCTCGACGCCCGCGGGCGTCGCGACAGCGACGGGGCCGGCGATCAGCGTGACCTGGGCGCCCAGGCCGGTGAGGGCCTCGGCCACGGCGAAGCCCATCTTTCCGGAGGAACGGTTGGTCAGCACCCGCACCGGGTCGAGCGGCTCGCGCGTCGGGCCGGCCGTGACGACGACCGGCACGCCCGACAGCGGCCCGTGCTGGAAGTGCGCGACGAGCGCATCGCGGATCTGCGCGGGCTCCATCAGCCGGCCAGGTCCGACGTCACCGCAAGCCTGTGAGCCGAATCCCGGCGCGAGCAGGCGTATGCCGCGCTTGTCGAGCAGCGTCAGGTTGTCCTGTGTGGCCTTGTTGGCCCACATCTGCTGGTTCATGGCCGGCGCGACGAACAGCGGGCGGCTCGAGGCCAGGCACAGCGTGGTCAGCAGATCGTCGGCGCGGCCGTGGGCGAGGCGGGCGATGAAGTCGGCGCTGGCCGGCGCGACGACGACGGCGTCGGCCCAGCGCGCGAGTTCGATGTGGCCCATCGCCGCCTCGGCGGCCTCGTCCCACAGGTCGTCGCGCACCGGTTTGCCGGACAGGGCCTGGAAGGTCTGCTTGGTCACGAACTGCTGGGCGCCGCCGGTCATGACGACCTGCACCTCGGCGCCGAGCTCCTTCAGGCGGCGGGTCAGCTCGGCGGCCTTGTACGCGGCGATGCCGCCGGTCACGCCCAGCAGGATGCGGCGGCCGGCCAGGCGCAGGCCCAAACGAAGGCTCGCTCGCGGATTTGTCTTGGCACGGGACATCCGGTAGATATTACGGCCTGGGGACCGACAACAAGAAGAACAAACATGCCCATCACCGACTGGCCTGCCGCCGAGCGCCCGCGCGAAAAGCTGCTCGCGCGCGGCGCCGCCGCCCTCACCGACGCCGAGCTGCTGGCGATCTTCCTGCGCACCGGCATCGCCGGTCGCACGGCAGTGGACGTCGCCCGCGACCTGCTGGGCCGTTTCGGCAGCCTGCGCGCGCTGCTGCGGGCTGGCCGCGACGACTGCTGCGCAGTGCCGGGTTTCGGGGAGGCCAAATACGCGCAGCTCCAGGCCGTTCTGGAGATTGCCCGGCGGCACCTGGCCGAGGCCCTGTCCGGGCGCGAGGTGCTGAAGGATCCCGCGGCCGTCCGCCGCATGTTGCAGGCGCGCCTGCGCGACCGTGAGCACGAAACCTTCGCGGCGCTGTTCCTCGACAACCAGCACCGCGTCATCGCCTTCGACGAGCTGTCGCAGGGGACCATCGACGGCGCCAGCGTCTACCCGCGCGAGGTCATCAAGGCGGCGCTGAAGCACGGCGCGGCGGCTGTGATCTTCGCCCACAACCACCCCTCCGGCGTCGCCGAGCCCTCGGCCGCCGACCGGGCGCTGACCGAGCGGCTGAAGGCGGCGCTGGCCCAGGTGGACATCCGCGTGCTGGACCACTTCGTGGTCGGCGAACAGGTGGTGTCGTTCGCCGAGCGGGGGTGGATCTAGCGCTGATTTTGTTGCCCGAGCGGCCCAAAACTGCTATAAAGCGCGCCCTTTTCATGCCCTGAAACCGGCCCCGCCGGACTCAGGAATTTCCCGGGATTTCAACATGTCGCGAGTCTGTCAGCTGACCGGCAAGGGCCCGATGGTGGGTAACACCGTCTCTCACGCCAACAACAAGAAGAAGCGCCGCTTCCTGCCCAACCTGCAGACCCATCGTTTCTGGGTGGAGTCGGAGAAGAAGTTCATCAAGCTGCGCGTCTCGGCCCAGGGCCTGCGCATCATCGACAAGAAGGGCATCGATGCCGCCCTCGTCGATATCCGCGCCCGCGGCGTGAAGGTGTAAGGAACGAACATGGCCAAGAAAGAACGCGAGAAGATCAAGCTGCTGTCCACCGCGGACACCGGCTTCTACTACACGACCACGAAGAACAAGAAGAACACGCCCGACAAGCTCGAGTTCAAGAAGTACGACCCGATCGCGCGCAAGCACGTGCTCTTCAAGGAAGCGAAGATCAAGTAAGGCCTTCGGCCGCAACGACAAGCCCGCCTCCGGCGGGCTTTTTTTGTTGCAGCGCGTTGCTTTACTGTTGCGCCCGCGAAATGAGCCCCACTCCCAGCCGCAAACTCGCCCGCCAAACCGGGCTCGCCGAGCTCATCGAAGCCGGCCGCCTGTTCCACGCCCGCGGCTGGGTGCCGGCGACTGCGGGCAATTTCTCCGTGCGGCTCGATGCGAAGAGCCTGGCGGTGACCACCTCGGGCCGGCACAAGGGCGAGCTTGGCGCGGCCGACTTCATGCGCGTCGACCTGCAGGGCGGTGCGCTGGACAAGGGCAAGCGCTCCTCTGCCGAGACCCTGCTGCATTGCCAGCTATACCGGCACGCGAAGGACATCGGCGCCGTGCTGCACACGCATTCACCGGCGTCCACGGTTCTGTCACGCAGGCATGACAGCATCCGGCTCGAGGGCTACGAGCTGCTGAAGATTTTCGAAGGGATACAGACGCACGAAACCGCGGTCGAAGTGCCGGTATTCCAGAACGATCAGGATATCGAGCGCCTGAGCCGCGTCGTGGATGCCCACATGAAGACCGGGCACGCGCAACATGCCTACCTCATCCGCGGCCACGGGCTGTATGCTTGGGGCCGCACCGTGAGCGAGGCGCGCCACCGCGTCGAGGCCCTCGAATTCCTGTTCGAGTGCGCGTTGTCGGAACGAGTACTGAAGGCCACGGGAGAACGACCATGAGCGAACTGCGCATTTACAAGGATTCCGAGCCGGGCAAGCCCGAGAAGACGCTGCATTCGTTCGAATCCATGCGCGACGCGCTGGCGGGGATCGGCGTCGAGTTCGAGCGCTGGAGCGCGACCCGGCAGCTCGACCCGCAGGCCACCCAGGACGAGGTCATCGAGGCCTACCGGGCATCGATCGACAAGCTGATGAAGAAGTACGGGTTCAAGTCGGTGGACGTGATCAGCATTCAGCCCGACAACCCGAAGAAAGCCGAGATGCGGGACAAGTTCCTGCACGAGCATACGCACGACGATTTCGAGGTGCGTTTCTTCGTCGAGGGCCGCGGCCTGTTCAACATCCGCAAGAACGGCAAGGTCTACGCGATGCTGTGCGAGCGGGGCGACCTGCTGTCGGTCCCGGCCAACACGACCCACTGGTTCGACATGGGCCCGGAACCCGTGCTCAAGGCGATCCGGCTGTTCGCGATCCCGGAGGGTTGGGTGGCCAAGTTCACCGGCGATCAGATCGCCGACAAGTTCCCGCGCCTCGAGGCTCCGCACTACAAGCTGGCGAAGGCAGCCTGAAGGCCATCCTCACGGACATCGAGGGGACGACCTCCTCGATCGATTTCGTCCACCAGACGCTGTTTCCGTACGCGCGCGCCCATCTGCGCAAGTTCCTCGCCATGCGCGGCCATGACGCTGCCGTGCGCCGGGAGCTCGCGGAAGTTTCGCGACATGAGGGGCGCGAGCTGACGCCCGAGGCGGCGGCCGAGGTGCTCGAGAAGTGGATCGACGAGGATCGCAAGGCCACGCCGCTGAAGGCGCTGCAGGGAATGGTCTGGCGCCAGGGCTACGAGTCCGGCGAGCTCAAGGGCCACGTCTACGACGACACGCCCGAGTTTCTGCGCCGCTGCCACGACCGCGGCCTGCGCCTGTACGTCTATTCCTCCGGCTCGGTCGAGGCGCAGAAGCTGATCTTCGGCCACACCGCGTTCGGCGATCTCACGCCGCTGTTCTCCGGATACTTCGACACGCGCGTCGGCGCCAAGCGCGAGGCGCAGTCCTACCGCACCATCCTGCGCGACACCGGCCTGTCGGGCCCGGACATGCTGTTCCTGTCCGACGTCGGCGAGGAGCTCGACGCGGCACGGGCGGCCGGCATGAAGACCTGCCAGCTGCTGCGCGACGACAAGACGCGCCCTGCGCCGGCGCATCCACACGCGCGCGATTTTTCCGAGGTTCGTTTGTAGGAGCGGCCTTGGCCGCGACGGTCGCGCACAAGGGCGCTCCTACAAGACGCGGAGCAGCTTCCCCCAGTCGTAGCCGCGATCGCCGCATACCGCGAACGACGGGTTCAGCACCGAATCCTTCTCGTTGCAGCCCAGCGGCGTCAGCTCGGGCAGCCGCCACACCGCGCCGCCGGCCTGCTCGACGATGCATTGGCCGGCCGCGGTGTCCCACTCCGAGGTCGGGCCCAAGCGCGGGTAGAAGTCGGCCGAGCCTTCGGCGATCAGGCAGAATTTCAGCGAGCTGCCGCGGCCGATGGCTTCGTGCGCCGGCGCGCGCGCGAGCAGCGCCGCCAGTTCCAGGTTCTTGTGCGAGCGGCTTACCACGAAGGTTGGCCGCGCCGGCAGCGCGCGGGTCCGGAGCGGCACGCGCCTCGCGCCTTCGAGCCGGAACGCGCCGGCGCCGCGCGCCGCGCCATAAGTCAGGCCCAGCGCCGGGGCATGGATCACGCCGAGCACCGGGCGGTGGCCCTCGACCAGCGCGATGTTCACGGTGAACTCGCCATTGCGCTTGACGAACTCGCGGGTGCCGTCGAGCGGATCCACCAGCCAGTAGCGCTTCCAGCCGCGGCGGGTCGCGAACGGGATCTGCGCCGCCTCCTCCGACAGCACGGGCAGGTCGGGCGTCAGGCGCGCGAGCGTCTCGACGATCAACCGGTGCGAGGCGAGGTCCGCCTGGGTCAACGGAGTCTCGTCGTCCTTGTGGGTGACCGCGAAGTTGGACGCGTAGACCTCGCGGATGCGCGCGCCGGCCGCAACGGCAAGTTCCAGCGAAACCTCGAGCAGCTGCGGCAGGTCGGGCGGCATGGCCCGATATCATGCCTTCACCCGCGACGCGGCAGGGTGGACAAGGCGGGGGAGCGCCTAATACGCTGTGGCCGCGGCAGATTTTACGGGGGTGATCATGCTCCGGCTCGGTTCCGGACGGGACCCCACCACGTGACAACGCCGGGTCAGGGTGGGAGAAAGGTGGCCGTCGCGGCGATGTTCTGCGACGTCGCCGGCAGCACAATGCTGTACCGCACGCTCGGCGACGAAGTCGCCGAGGCGCTCGTGCGCGGCACCCTCGACCGCATGACCAGGCTGGTCACCGCCGAGAAGGGTCACGTGATCAAGACCATCGGCGACGAGCTGATGTGCCGTTTCCCCACGGGCGAGCACGCTGCGCGCGCGGCCATCGAGATGCAGCGCCAGGTGCGCCTGCCCGGCGCGGACGGTGCCGACAAGCTCCGCCTGCGCATCGGTTTCGCCGCCGGCTCCGCCGTCGAGCGCGACGGTGACCTGTTCGGCGACGTGGTCAACATCGCCGCCCGGCTCGCGGCGATGGCCAAGGCCGACCAGATCCTGACGACGTCGACCACCTCCGATGCGTTCAACCCGGAACTGAAGGGCAGCACGCGCCTGTTCGACCAGACCCCGGTCAAGGGCATCAAGGAAATGATCTCGGTCGTGCAGGTGTCGTGGGACCAGCGCAACCAGACCAGCCTGGTCGTGCTAGGGCCCTCCGCCACCTCGGTATCCATCAAGCTCGAGCTCGACTACGGCGGCAAGACCTACACCTTCACGCCGAAGGAGCTCCCCAAGCGCATCGGCCGCAACGACGACTGCGACCTCGTGGTGCGCTCCGATAGCGCCTCGCGCCACCACGCCCGCATCGAGTACAACCGCGGCAAGTTCATGCTGGTGGACGAGAGCTCCAACGGCACCTACGTCGAGGTCGAGGAAGCGCGCGGCGCGCGCCGCAACCTGGTGTACGTGCGCAACGAGATGTTCGCGCTGGTCGGCTCCGGCCGCTTCTCGCTGGGCACGCGCCCGGCCGACGATCCGCACGTCCTCGCCTTCCGGTCGGCTTGATCGCCGCGGCAAGTTGCGCAACCCCGGGGCTGCTGCGACGATTGCTGCGTCCACGCCAGGGCGCACGGGAGTTCCATCCAATGAAGCACGGTCTTTCCCACGCCGCGGTGGTCGGCGCCCTGCTGGCGGTGGCCGCCTGCGCCAGCAAGGCGCCGCGCGGTGAACTCACGGACACGCCGTGGGACGATGCCGAGAAGCTGCCGTATTCCGAGTGGCGCGTGGTGTCGGAGAAGCCGCGCCTGCTGCAGCGCCAGCGCGTCAGCCAGGAAAAGGTCAAGGACGACAAGGAGTGGTCGGACGGCTACGTCTCGCAGATCGAGCTGAAGAGCGAGGACACCCGCACCATCAAGTTCGACCTCGACGCCAGGGCGCCGGCCGGCACGCAGCGCTGCGAGAAGTCGGTGGCCATGCTGTTCGCGATCCAGAAGCAGGGCGCGGCGGTGCGCACGCCGTGCGAAGTCGAGGCCGGCGCCACGCTGCGCCTGATGGTGCTGTCCGCGGGCAAGGGCGAGGTCACGATCAGCAACGTCCGCGCGTACCCGTGGACCGACGTCGACAAGATGGAGTTCACCGAGCAGAAGGTGTTGTCGCAGAACCCGCGCGTGACGCTGCTGGCCCGCGTCAGCGCGATCAACCATCACGGCGACACGACCTGGCCGCCGGGCTTCCTCGCGCAGTTCCAGATCGTCAGCGATGCGCCGTACGTCATGGACTTCTCGGCGCAGCTGCTGACGGCGAAGGTCGGCGAGCAGGGCGGCAAGCTGACCTGCGACGGCACCGCGCTGACGGTGCCGAGCGGCGGTCCCGAGGGCGCGTTCACCACCGAGCCCTGCTACGTGGCGAGCAAGGACACCCGCTCGTTCAGCGCCGTGCTGGCCCGCCGGGATGGCTACGCTTTCGTCGAAGCGCACAACCGCCCACCCAAGGACTGGACGGCGTTCAAGGACCCGGCACTGGCCGGCGTGTTCTGGAGGGCCGAGACCGGCGCGCGCCAGGACACCATCGTGCCGCCCGACGACCCGTCGAAGGAGTCGGTGGGCTACGAGGTCGCGGTGACGTTCTTCAACGCCCGCACCGAGCCGGCCCTCGTCAACTTCGTGGTGGTGCCGAACGTCGGCAAGCCGCCCGAGTCGATGCCCGACCCGAATCGCCAGATCGGCGGCGGCACGGCAACGCTGCTCGGCGGCGAGGTCAAGAAAGTGGTCCGCGCCAGCATCGTGCGCGAATGGACCCTGTGGGTCGCGCCGCGCAAAACCAGGTAATGGGGACCGGCGCCGCCACTATGTAGGCGGCGGGGACTCCGCCGGCTCGGGGCCCTCGCCTTCGGCGGGCGCCTGCTGCTGTGGTTGTTGCGGCTGCTCCTGGCGCTGCGCGTCCTCGGCGGCTTTCTTTTTGGCGGCCTCGCGGCGCTCGCGCTCGAGCTTCAGCTGCTCGGCGCGCTGCCGCAGAAACTCGTCCTCTTCCGATGACGCTTCCGTCTCCGTTTTGGCCGGCGCCGCCGGTTCGGCCGAAACCGGAGCGGGTGCAGGCTGCGGTTTGGCCGCGGCCGGCTGTTCCACGGGGGCCGGTGCGGGAGCCGCGGTCGGCTGCGCCGTCGGCTCCGGCTTCGGTGCGGCCATTTGCGGCACCGGCTCCGGCTTCGGTGCGGCCGTCTGCGGCGCGGGCACCGGCTTCGGTGCGGCCGTCTGCGGCGCGGGCACCGGCGCAACGGCGTCCTGCGTTGCGGTCGCCGGCGTGAGCACCGGCTTGGGCTGCGCGGCGTTGGTGGTCGCGCGTTGCGGGGCCGGCATCGGGGCCGGAGTCGCCACGGCCGGCGTCGTTCCCGCGGCGGGCCCTGTGGAAGCC
>JBOICR010000155.1:0-1746 GCA_050740195.1 Nevskiaceae bacterium
CGGCTCTGCTGCTCGGCGAGCTCGCCGACATAGAACGACTCGCCGTTGATCTGCAGGTGGCGGCCGGCGTTGGCCTTCGACGGCAGCAGCTGCTCGTTGAACGTCGCTTCGGCGGCGTCGCCGACGACCGACTTGAAGATCTGCGTCTCGCGGCCATTGGTGGCCTTGGTGAAGCCGAAGCCGATGTCGAGACCGATGACATGCATTGAAGCCGCCCCCTCGTTGCGCGCGACGGTCTTGTAGCATGGCGCGGGTCCCCCTTCAATCCAACCCGCTATCCAAACCGCCATGAGCGCACTGCGCACGCCCAACTCGCGATTCACGAACCTGCCCGGCTATCCGTTCGCGCCGCACTGGCATGCGCTGGCCTCCGGCCTGCGCCTGCACTACGTGGACGAGGGCCCGCGCGGCGCCCCGGCGGTGCTGATGCTGCACGGCGAGCCGTCGTGGAGCTACCTGTACCGCAAGATGATCCCGGTAATCGCCGGCGCTGGCCTGCGTGCGATCGCGCCCGACCTGATCGGCTTCGGCAAGTCCGACAAGCCGGCGCGGATCGACGACTACAGCTACCAGGGCCACGTCGACTGGCTGCGCGAGTGGCTGACCGCGCTGCACCTCAAGCACCTGACGCTGGTGTGCCAGGACTGGGGCTCGCTGCTGGGACTGCGGCTCGCGGCCGAGCACGGCGAGCGCTTCGACCGCATCGTCGTCGCCAACGGCTTCCTGCCGACCGGCGATCGCGGCGCCAACCGCGCGTTCCGCATCTGGCAGGCGTTCGCGCGGTATTCACCGTGGTTCCCGATCGGCCGCATCGTCAACGCCGGAGTCGTCAACAAGCTGTCGGCCGCGGAGGTCGCGGCCTACGACGCGCCGTACCCGTCGGCGAAGTACAAGGCCGGCGCGCGGGCGTTTCCGCGGCTGGTGCCGACCGCGCTAAACGATCCGGCCGCGCCGGCCAATCGCGCCGCGTGGGACAAGCTCGGGCAGTGGCGCAAGCCGTTCCTGTGCCTGTTCGGCAAGAACGATCCGATCCTGGGGCGGGCCGACGGCCTGCTGATCCCGCACGTGCCGGGCGCCGCCGGCCAGCCGCACGACCGCCTGCGCGGCGGTCACTTCGTTCAGGAGGATCAGGGCCCGGAGCTGGCCCGCCGGATCGTCGACTGGATCAAAGCGACACCGGTCTGACGCTCCGCTCTGGCCCGGTGTGCCCGGCTCGAAGGAGCGGGTCGTGGGATTGTCTCCGCGAATGGCTCGCCTCGTCGCCGCGCCAGCTCGCCTCGCCACGTCTCGGCTCGCCGTGGCGCGGCGACCCCTCCCCCCGCTTTCGCGGGGGTCAGGGCTCAGCCGAGCGATCAGGTCGGGACCGGTGTGCCCGGATCGCGAAAGTAGAGCGCAGCCGGACCGGAGCCCGACCCCCGGCCAAGCGAGTCTGTTCTCGCTTGCGCCGGGGGCATTGAGGGCGCGGCGCAGCGGCGAGCGAGCCATGGCGAGCGAGTGCAAGCCGCGGTCCGGCGAGCCATGAAGTGAGCCGGGCACACCGGTCTCGAAGAAAGCAGCAAGGCACCCGGAGGGAGCCACGCCGACCCGCTCCTTCGCGGGTACACTGCGCGGCCCATGAGCCTGACCCTCGCCCTCTCGAAGGGCCGCATCCTCGAAGACAGCCAGCCGCTGTTGGCCGCGCTCGGCCTCGCGCCGGCCAGCGGACTGGACGACCGCCGCCTGCGCCTGCCCTCGCGGGATCCGGGC
>JBOICR010000156.1:0-7859 GCA_050740195.1 Nevskiaceae bacterium
CCATTGCGCAACAAATGAATCAGCGGATCCTTGATCTCCTCGAGGATGCGCTTGTCGATCTCGATGTCTTCGCCCTGAACGATGAAGTCGACCTCCTTGCCCTCGTCGCGACACAGGTCGCGCACCAGCTTCGGCAGCGGCGCCGCCAGCGCCGCCAGCGGCAGCAGCAGCAACTGCTTGGAGTTCTCCAGCAGATCGTCCACGAGCCTGCCGATGATCTGACGATCGTGCTCCACGGCGCGGCCAAGCTTCACCGCATCGTTTTCCATGGCGCGAAAGCAATCCATGCTCCATTCGAAGAAATCCAGCAGCTGCGGCACCACCTGCGATGAGGCAGCGGCATCGCGCGACGAGCGCAGCCGGCGTGCGCCGGGCTCGATCGCCGCCCAAGCCTGGCGCCAAGCCTCGAAGCGTCCGGCGAGGGCCCGCAGGTCGGCCGCCCGCTGGTCCGCCGCGAGCTTCGCAACCAGCATTTCCTCGGCCTCGAGCAGCCGTGCTTCCAGCTTGGTCACGGAAATGCGCACGGTTTCGGCAGTGGCTTTCTCGACCGGCGGCCGGGGCGGCGCGGGCCGGGCCCCGGACGGCATCGGCGCGGGAGTGGAAGCAGGAGCGGCAGCGGGCGCGGCACGATCACGCTCCGTCTTGGGGACGCGTTTTTTTGGCGGCGCCGGCGAGGCGACCAGCCGGCGCAGGGATTGCCGCAGCTGGGACACGTCAGGCGCCGCGCCCGGCGCCGGCGAACCCTCGGCGGCGGCGAGCAGCGAAGCGATCGCATCGAGCGCGCCGTGCAGGATGTCCAGCGTTCCGGTCGACGGGACGATTTGTCGCCGTTTCCAGGAAGCGAACACCTCTTCGAGTGATTGGCACAGCGCTTCGATCCCCGGGAAGTCCACCGCCCGCGCCGCACCTTTCAGGCTATGCACGGCGCGGAAAACTGTCTCGACGATGCGGCCATCCGCCGCGCGCCCGGGCATCTTCTCCAGCTCCAGCAGGCCGGCCGCGATCGTCTGCAGGTGCTCGGCCGCCTCGACCCTGAAGGTCGCCCGCAGTTGCCGGAGGAACTGCTCATCGCGGTGGGCCATCGCGGGTTCCCTACACCTGATACTGCAAGACCATCTGTTTGAGCCGCTGGCCGAGTTCGTTGAGGTTGCGGGCCGCGGTCTCCAGCTGCTGGGCGCCCGCCACGTTCTGGGCGCTCGCCTGCCTGATGCCCTCCATCGCCGCCGCCACCTGGCCCACGCCCACCATTTGTTGCTGGCTGGAGGCCGCGATCTGGGTCGCCGCCTGCGCCGCCTCGTTCACGCTGGCGGACAGGGCCTGGATCGAGGCACCCGCCACCTCGGTCTGCCGCGCTCCCGCCTCCACCGCCCGGCCGCCCTGCTCGGTCGCCATCACCGCCGCCGCGGTCGCTTTCTGGATGTCGCCGAGAATCGTGCGCACCTGGCCGGTCGCCTGCCGCGACTGCTCGGCCAGGCTCTTCACCTCCTGCGCCACCACGCCGAAGCCCTGGCCCGGCTCGCCCGCGCGGGCCGCCTCCATCGCGGCGTTGACCGCCAGCAGGTTGGACTGCGCGGCCAGGTCTTCCACCGTCGCGATGATCAGGCCGATGGCCTGGCTCTGCTCGGACAAGCGCACCATGCTCGCGGCGATCGCCTCCATCTGCTGGCGAATCCGCTCCATCCCGGCCCCCGCGTCCTCGGCCGACTGGCGGCCGCTCTGCGAACTCTGCGCCGCCTTCTGCGCGCTGTCCGATACCTGCCGCGCCTTCTGGTTCGCGACCTGCGCCGTCTGCCGCACCTCCTCCACCGTCGTCATGGTCTCGCTCACCGCCGCCGCGGACTCGCCGGCACTCGCCGCCAGTTGCGTCGTCGACGCCACGATCTCGCTCGCCGCCGAACCCAGCACGTTGGCGCCTTCGATCAGCTGCCGCGTCTGCTCGCGCAGGTTCCGGATCATCTGCGCCAAGGCATTGCCGAGCATGTCATCGGCAGACTGCGGCGCGACCGTCGGACGCAGGTCGCCCGCCGCGATCTGCCCGGCCACGACGGCCATGGCTCGCAGCGCCTGCGTCATACGCTCGAACGCCAGCGCCAGGACGCCGACTTCGTCGCGCCGCGGCGCCACCGGGACTTTGACGGCAAGATCACCGGCAGTGACCCGCTCGGCCACGCCGGTGAGCTCAGCCAGCGGCCCGGCGATGTTGCGCGTGATGACGAGCCCGGCCAGCGCCGCGAGCGCCAGCGCCACGAGCGTGCCCCAGACGATGGTCGCCTCCGTGCGCTCGGCGTCGGTGTTCGCCTCGTCCGTGCGCTCGGCGAGCAGCGCCTCCTCGACGTTCCGCAGTTCCGAGGCGACCGTGCGGATCCGGTCGACCAGCGCCTTGCCCTCGCTGGTCATGAGCCGCACTGCGGCCGCCACGCCTTGCGTCCGTCGCAACTCGATCGCCTCCCTGGCGAAGTCCATGCGCTGACGGACCAGCGGCAGCAGGCTGTCGAGGTGCCGGCGGCTGCGCGGGTCCGTCGCCAGCTGGTCCAACTCCCGCAGGGCGGCGTCGATCTGCGCCGCGCTGGACTGATACGGCTCGAGATAGCTCTCGTCCCCCGTCAGCATGTAGCCGCGCTGACCGAGACCCGCATCCTGCACCAGCGACCACACGCGCCCGAGGCTGATCAGCACGCCGTAGCTCTGTTTGCGCGCATCCGACGCCTCGATCAGCGCGACCGTGCTGCGGTACGAAATCGCGCCGACGACGACGAAGATGGCCAGCGTCACGCCAAAGCCCAACCCGATCTTGGTGCCGACATTCATGTTCGTCTCCGTCAGTCTTCCACTCGTTGGTCCACGACGATGCGTGGATCCGTGAGGATGCGGTCCAGCTCGAGCACCACCAGGTTCCCGGCGGTGACGCCTTTCAGGTAGTCGGCCCGGATGCCGGTGAGCGTCGGCAGCGAGGCTTGCAGGCTGTCCAGCGCCACGGATCGCACGGCCACGATCGTTTCCGCGAGCAATCCAAGCTCGAGGTCGGCGCCGCGGACGACGATGACGCGGTGCAGATCGGTAAGCCCCTGCTCGGGCAGGTCGAACAGCTTGCGGATATCGAAGACGGGCACGACGCGTCCGCGCAGGTTGACGACCCCCAGCAGGAACGGCGGCGTGCACGGCAGCGGCGAGAGCTGCTTCAGCGGCTGGACTTCGCGCACATGCCGCGTCTCCACGGCGTAGCGCTCCTGCGCGAGCCCGAACTCCAGCACTTCGAGCAGACCGCCGGCCGCCGCCGGTGCCGGGATGCGCGCCAGCGCCCGGGCGCGGGCGCGCAGGATTTCCCGGGCGTCGTGCGTGGCGGCAGGGCGGAACGTGTCTTTCATGGCGCCGGAGCCCCCTCGCCGATCGCGATGATGGCTTCGGCGAGCCGGCCGGCGGTGAGGCCGTCCGCATCCGGCAGAACCTCGTCCGGTCGATGGCGGCGCAGCACGTCGAGGGCGTTGGCGAAATGCCTGCCGGCCTCGTCCGGTTTGCCGCCGCTGCGGGCGAGATTGCCCAGCGCGAAGTGCGCGAGCACGTGGCCGGGATCGAGATAGACCGCGCGCCGCAGCGATGCGCGGGCCTGGCTGGATTCGCCCTGCTCCAGCAGCACGGCGGCGCGCAGGTAGTGGGCCGCCGGATCCAGCTTGTCGGCGCCGATCCAGCGGTCACACCCCGCCAGGGCGCCGGTGAAATCGCCGTGATTGGCGCGCGCCCGCGCCAGCAGGGAGCAGGCCGCGGGCTCAGGCGCGTGGTCGCGCGGCGGTGCCGCGAGCAGGTTTGCGGCCTCGGCGTAGCGCCCCTGCGCGTACAGCGATTCCGCCATCGCCCGGGCCTGCACTTCCGGGCGCTGGAGCCTGGCCGAAGGCCGGGCGGACACCGGTTCGGGTGGCGTGGGCGCCGGACCCGGCGGCGTCCATGAGGAAGGGGCGGCGAAGGCGCGCGCCTGATGCTCGCGCTGCGCGCCGCTCTTGCGATAGAGAATCACGCCCGGATGGTTCACGACCGCGAACTGCGGGAACAGGGCCGGCGAAGCCTCGCTGGGGCTCACCGCCAGCCAGCCGCCCTCGACCAGGGCGTTGTGGAGGTTGCCGACCACCCGGCGCACCTGCAGTGGCGTGAAGTACATGAGCACGTTGCGGCACAGGATCAGATCCATCGCGTTGGTGCCGGTCGCCAGCGACGGGTAAGCGTGGTCCGCCAGGTTCAGGTGCGCAAAAGTCACCAGCCCCTTGATCTCGCCGGTGACGGCGAAGCGGCCGTCGGCCGTGCGCTCGAAATGGCGCTGCTGGAGGCCCGGCGGCGCATCGCGGAACGACCACGCGCCGTACACCCCGGTGGCGGCCCTGCGCAGGAAGCGGCCGTTGATGTCGGTGGCGAGGATCGTCACTCGCCAGTCGCGCAGATCGGGCAAGAGCTGATGCAGCAGGATGGCCAGCGAGTAGGGCTCCTCGCCGCTGCAGCAGGCCGCGCTCCAGAAGCGCAGGCGCTGCCCGGCGCCGCGCCGGGCACGGATCAGATCGGGCAGCACGTGATCGGCCAGCGCGCGGAACATCGCCGGATCGCGGAAGAAATAGGTTTCGCCGACGGTCAGGTGGCTCGCCAGGATTCGCATCCGCTCCTCGCCGGGCGGCCCGGACAACAGGCTCTCGGCGCACGCCGCGGCGTCGTCGAATCCGAGTTCCGGCGCGGCTGCAGCCAGTCCGCGGCGCAGGTCGTCCCAGCGCTCCGGCGGGAAGTGCAGCCCCATCCGCTCGGCAATGAACTCGCTCAGTTGCGGCCAGGGTACGTCGCGGACCGGGCTCAGCATTCGTCCCTCCGCGTCATGGCCGCGTCGAGCGCCCGCCCCTCGTCCAGGGACAGGAACTTCTCCAGGTCGTGGATCAGCGCGAGACCATCGTCGAGCCGGACCACGCCGGGGAACGGTTCGAGGTCGGGTGCGATCCGGTCCGAGCGGACGATATCGGAGGGGTCGTGCGTGCTGACCGTCTCGGCCTCGTCGATCGCGAGCGCCACCGCGCGCCGGGCGGTGTGCGCAATCACGAACTGGTTCGCGGGCTCGATCTCCCGCTCCGGCAGACGGAACCGCCGCCGGAGATTGAGCAGCGGGAGGATTCGTCCCGCCAGGTCAATGGCCCCGAGCACCACGGCCGGCGCTCCCGGCAAGGGAGTCACCGCCACGGCGCGGACGATGCGCTCGACCACGGCCAGGGGCAGCGCATAGCGTTGTCCCTCGAGACGAAACACCACGAGCTGCACGCGGTCGTTCATCGGCGTCCCGTGCGTGCTCAACCGGCGTGACGCGAGCGAACCGTCCACCGGTCGGCCCAGGAAGGGATTTCATCCGCCGGCATCGGGTGGGCAACGTAGTGACCCTGCCCCTCATCGCAGGCGGCGAGGCGCAGGAAGTCCCACTCCTCCAGGGTTTCGATGCCCTCCGCCACGGTGTGGATGTCGAGGCGCCGCGCCAGGTCGATGCTCAACTGGACGATGTTTCGCAGCCGGCGCGACTGGCCGCAGTTGCGCACGAAGGTCTGGTCGATCTTCAGCTCGGTGAACGGAATCGTGTTGAGCTGGGCGAGCGAGGCGTAGCCGGTGCCGAAATCGTCGATCGCCAGGCGGAAACCCTTGAGACGCAGTCGCGTGAGCACGTTCAGCACTGCGGCGACATCCGACATGACCTCGGTCTCGGTCACTTCGAGCGTGATCCGCGCCGGCGGGACCCCACCCGCGCCGACCTTTGCCGCGAGCCGGTCGGTGGTGCCGACGTCGGACAGATCGAACATGGAGACGTTCACCGCTGCGGTCAGCGTCAAGCCCAGCCGGTCCCATGCCTTGAGGGCGCCGCAGGCGGCGTCGAGCATCTGTTCGGTCAGCAAGCCGATCAGCCCGGCGCGCACCATGGCCGGGACAAAATCGGTCGGACCGACTGGCGTTCCATCGGTTCGCTGCCAGCGCGCCAGTGCCTCGACGCCCACGATCTCGCGGGTGGCGAGCCTGACTTTGGGCTGGAACTCGCAGCGGAATTCCCTGGCCTCGAGGCCGCGACGCAGCTCCGTGGGGTCCGCCGTGGCAATCGCTGTCGCGGCAGCTGGGTCCGCTTCCGGTTCGCTGCCCATCACATCCCAGAGGGCCGCGGCTGACACGGGTTTGCTGAGCCGCCCCATGACCGTGAGGCCCGATGCGCGGACCATGGTCTCGACGCCCTCGAGAATCTCCTGTTCACGGCCGCTGATGATGATGACTCCCCGTGCCAGCCTGCGTTCGGCCACGGCGCGCAGGAATTCGATCCCGTCCATCTCCGGCATCTCGAGATCGCACAAGATCACGTCCGCGGGCGCCCCCCCGCGCTCCGCTTCGAGTTTGGCGAGCGCCTCGCGCCCGTTGGCCGCTTCCCCGACATGCCGGACGCCGATCGCCCGCAAGAGAGTGACGAGACCTTCGCGCTGGAACGCGTGATCTTCGACGACGAACGCCCGCACCGAGGTGAACACTCGCATCGCGCCTCCGGCACCGAGCCCCCGGCTCGACAGGCACTCAGGACACCACGCGCCGAGGCGCGTGGTAACTGTCAGAACTTACAGGGGCGCGTTAACTACAGGTTTTTTCAGGGTTTTCGCATAGGTGCGGCGTGCCCTTGACGGGCGCGCGCCGCTTTCAGGGCTGACGGGGAGCGGTCATCCGCCCGCCGTCACGCCCGGCAGCACCGCGTGAAGGACCGTGCTCTTGCCGCCCGGGGCGCGCGTCGCGCCGAACTCACCCCCGTGGGCCTCGACGATGCTGCGCGCCAGCGCCAGCCCAAGCCACGCACCGGGTGTCGGCACCAGGAACTCGCCCGTGTGGCCGGGCCCGATGTTCAGGCCGGTCAGCTCGAGCCTGACCCGGCGCTCGTCCTCGGCGACGACCCGCAGCGCGATGCGGTGCCCCCCGGGCGTCAGGGCGATAGCGGCGGTCAGCAAGGCGTGCAAGGCGTGCATGATGCGGCTCGCATCCAGGGTCACGCGGGCCGGGGCCTGTTCGAGGTCAGCGGAAATCGTGACGCCGCGCCGGGTCGCCGCCGGCTCGACGAGGCGCAGCGCATCGGACACGAGGCCGGCAAGGTCCGCCGGCTGCGGGGTCAGCTCCAGCAATCCGGCGTCAGCGCGCGCCAGCTCCAGCAGGCTGTTGATCAGTTGCAGAAGTTGCCGCGCATTGGCGACGATCTGGCCGGCGAATTCGGACTGGCGGCGGGGGTCCGGCACCATGCCGCTGGCCAGCGTCTCGCCCAGGCCGATGATGGCGTTGAGCGGCGCGCGCAGTTCATGGTCCATCGAGGCCAGGAACCGAGCCTGCATCCGCACCATCTCGAGCGTCGCCGGGGCCACCATGGCGGTAAGAGACCACGCCTTGGCCGACCGCGAAAGCTGTCAGAAATGACAGGGGTGCTACTTCTTCCTCGGCCGCTCCCAGGAGGCGAAATGCTTTTGCTCGCGGGCACGGCAGATCGCCAGCCCGCCCGCGGGTACGTCCTTGGTGATGGTCGAGCCCGCGGCAATCGTGGCGCCACGCCCCACGCGCACCGGCGCCACCAGCTGCGTGTCGGAGCCGACGAACACCCCGTCCTCGAGCACGGTCTGGTGCTTGTTGGCGCCGTCGTAGTTGCAAAAGATCGTGCCGGCTCCGACGTTGACGTCCGCGCCGACGGTGCCGTCGCCGAGATAAGCCAGGTGATTCGCCTTGCTGCCCTGGCCGATCGAGGTTTTCTTGACCTCGACGAAGTTGCCGACGTGCACCTCGTCGGCCAGCACCGAGTCCGGGCGCACGCGCGCGAACGGTCCGATGCGGCAGTCGCGCCCGGC
>JBOICR010000157.1:0-11851 GCA_050740195.1 Nevskiaceae bacterium
AGGCGAGCCATGAAGTGAGCCGGGCACACCGGCCCCCTGCCGAGCGGACTACGGAGCCTTCGTGAACTCCGTGATGAACGCCAGCCGGTCCGCCACCTCGTCGATCAACTTGCCGGTCGGCTTGCCCGCGCCGTGGCCCGACTTCACGTCGATGCGGATCAGCACCGGCTTGTCGCCGGCCTGCGCCGCCTGCAGCGCCGCGATGTACTTGAAGGAGTGGCCCGGCACGACGCGATCGTCGTGGTCCGCCGTCGTCACCAGCACCGCCGGATACTTCGTGCCCGGCCTGATGTTGTGGTACGGCGAGTACGCGGACAGGTACTTGAAGCCCCTGGCGTCGTCGCTCGAGCCGTAGTCGTCGACCCAGGCGTAGCCGATGGTGAATTTGTGGAACCGCAGCATGTCCATCACGCCGACGTCCGCCACGCCGGCCGCGAACAGGTCCGGCCGCTGGTTCACCACCGCGCCGACCAGCAGGCCGCCGTTGCTGCGCCCGTGCACCGCCAGCCGGCCACTGGTGGTGTAACCCTGCTTGATCAGGTACTCGCCCGCGGCGATGAAATCGTCGAACACGTTCTGCTTGCGCTCCTGGGTGCCGGCCTTGTGCCAGGCCTCGCCGTACTCGCCGCCGCCGCGCAGGTTGGCGACCGCGTACACGCCGCCCGATTCCATCCACGCCAGCGCCGGGATCGACAGCTCGGTGCGCCCGAACGCCGGCACCTGCGCATAGTCGAAGCCGCCGTAGCCGTACAACAAGGTGCTGCGCGGGCCGTCCTTGCGTGACGTCCCTTTCCTGTAGCTGACGAACATCGGCACGCGCGTGCCGTCCTTGCTGCGGAAGAACACCTGCTCGGTGGTGTAGTCGTCCGGATGGAACGCGAGCTTGACCTGGTTGATCGCCTCGCAGCGGCCGCGCGCGAGGTCGCAGCGCAGGTTCTGCGGCGGGTGCGAGTAGTCGGTGTAGCTGAAGAAGAATTCGTTGCTGTCGGCGCTGCCCGACACGAACAGCCCTTCGGCCGGCGTGCTGGTCACCGAGCCCAGGCCCGGCATCGGCAGCTCCGGCATCGGCTTGCCGTTCATCGCGTAGCGGCGCAGCCGGTGGCTGGCGTCCTTCATCGCCAGCACGACGAACTGCCGGCCGGCGACGAACGCATTCTCGATCACGTCCTCGCCCTCGGGCACCACCGGTGCCCAGTGCTTGATGTCCGGCGCGCGCAGGTCCACCGCGACGATGCGCTTCTTCGGCGCCTTGTGCGTGGTCAGCAGGTACACCACCGAGTTCTCGTTGCCGATCGGCTCGAGCTGCCACTCGATGCGGTCGACCAGCGCCGCGACCTTGGCGTCGATCTTGGGCGCCATCGGATCGCCGAGGTAGGCGTAGTGCAGCGCGTTGCGGTTGTCGGTGCCTGAGCTGGTGGTGATGAACAGGAAGGTGCCGTCGTCGCTGACCTCGCCGCCGAAGCCCCACTTGGGCTGGTCCGGCCGCTCGTAGATCAGCGGGTCGGCCGACTGCTCGGTGCCGAGCCGGTGGTAGTAGAGCTTGTTGTTGGCGAGGTCGTCGAAAATGGTCTGGTTGGGGCCGGCCTTGGCGTCCTTCGGCGGATCCGGGTAGCGCGAGTAGAAGAAGCCCTTGCCGTCGCGGGTCCAGCTGATGCCGGAAAACTTGATGCGCTTGAGCACGTCGCGGATCGGCTTGCCGGTGGCGACGTCGAGCACGCGGAACTCGTTCCAGTCCGAGCCGGCCGCGGCCAGGCCGTAGGCCATGTGCCGGCCGTCCGGCGCGACTTCCCATTGCGTCAGCGCGACCGTGCCGTCGGACGACAGCGTGTTCGGGTCGAGCAGCACGCGCGCCTCGGCGCGGTCCTTGTCCTGCACGTACAGCACCGACTGGCTCTGCAGGCCGTCGTTGCGGGTGTAGAACAGCGCGCCGGCCTTGCGCGTCGGAACGCCGTAGCGCTCGTAGTTCCACAGCTCGGTCAGCCGCTTGTGGAACGTGGCGCGCGCGGGCAGCGCCTTCAGGAACGGCATCGTCACCTTGTTCTGCGACTCGACCCAGCGCGCGGTCTCCTTCGAGTCGGTGTCTTCGAGCCAGCGGTACGGATCGGCCACCTTGGCGCCGAAATAATCGTCGACGACGTCGCCCTTCTGCGTTGCGGGGTACTGGAGCGCGGCGGCCATCGCCAGCACGGGCGCCGCGGCCAGCAGGACGGGGAGGAGCCTCATGGAAAATTCCGGGGCGTGCGAGGACGGCAAGATTAACCGATCTTTTGCTGCGGCTTGCCCATGGCTCTGACTTAGGGCATTTTGGGGTTGAAATCGCGATCCGCAGGGGAGAGGGGGCGCGTTGTTGAAGGGTAAGAGGGGCTCGGTGCTGTGCCGGCTAGGGATCGGCGCCGCCCTGACAGTCCTGGCGGGTTCCGCTGCAGCGCAAAACGAAGAACTGATGGGGCTGCCGGGCTGGTATGCCGGCGGCCTCGTCGGCTTGGGCTTTCCTGATTCCGCGCGCCAGGCCAAGGACGGGCTGAACCTGCACCTGGTCGTCGGCAAGGTGCTGGGCGAGTCGGTCGCGGTCGAAGGCAACCTGTTCGCCACCCAGTTCGATGCCGACATGGCCGGCGGGCCGGGTGCCGACCTGACCGGCGGCGGCGTCGACCTCACGCTCGGCACGCCCGACTTCGGCTATCCACTGTTCCTGCTCGGCGCCGGCCTGGTGCAGCAGGACATCGGCGGCGTCTCCAGGTCCGAGCCCTACGGCGAGCTCGGCGTCGGCGCCTACCTGCCGTGGACGATCGGCGGCGAGCTCTGGCGGGTCGAGGCGCGCTACCACCTGACGATCACCGACCATCCCGCCCTGCCGGGTGACGACCTGGCCGACGACCTGCGCCTGAACATCGGCGTGCTGTTCGCGTTCGGGCGCGAGCCGCCGGTCCGCGAGCCCGAGCCGGTTGCGGCCGAGACGGTGCCCGAGCCGGTCGCGGCTCTCCCGCCGCCGGTGGTCGCGCCGGTGCTCGCGCCGGTCGAGGCGCCGGCGCTGGCGGCTGCGGACGAGGACGGCGACGGCGTGCCGGACGCCGACGACTCCTGCCCGCGAACGGTTCATGGCGTCCGGGTGGATTCCAGGGGCTGCGTCGTGCCGACGGACGTGGTCCTGCGCGGCGCCTACTTCGGCTCCGGCTCCGCGAGCCTGACGGCCAGGGGCTACGAACTGCTGCACTCGGTGGCCGCGGCCTTGAAGGCCGATCCGGCGATGCGGCTCGAGATCGAGGGCCACACCGACACGACCGGCCCGGCCGACAAGAACCTCGTGCTGTCGCAGCAGCGCGCCGAGGTCGTGCTCGAAATCCTGGTCTCGCTCGGCGTCGACTCCCGCCGGCTCGCCGCCAGGGGCTATGGCGAGACCCTGCCCATCAACGCCGACCGGACGGTGGAAGATCGCGCGCAGAACCGCCGCGTGCGATTCCGGCGGCTGGACCCGTGAGGCCGTGAAGAAGCTTGCGGTCCTCGCACTCGCGCTCCCGCTCGCTTTCGCCGAGCCGCTGGCCGGGGTGGAGGATGCCGCCGCCCACACCGCGTACTTCGGTTCCAGCTCCGCCAGCCTGACGGCCGACGGTTTCGAGTCGCTGCACGCGCTCGCCGCGGCGATGCGGGCCGATCCCGCGATGCGGATCGAGGTTCAGGGCCACGCCGACACCAGCGGCTCCGCCGAGGGGAACCTGCAGTTGTCGCGCCAGCGCGCCGTCGTCGTGCGCGAACTCCTGATTGCGTAC
The DNA here is from genome assembly GCA_050740195.1 of Nevskiaceae bacterium. Taxonomy (GTDB): domain Bacteria; phylum Pseudomonadota; class Gammaproteobacteria; order Nevskiales; family Nevskiaceae; genus JACPFV01. The sequence goes on from JBOICR010000157.1 coordinate 3,768, forward strand.
GGCGTCGCCCCCGGGCACCTGGTCGCGCGGGCCTACGGCGAGACGCAGCCGGTGAACGACAATCGTACACTCGAGCTGCGCGCCTGGAACCGGCGCGTGCAGTTCCGCCGCCTGGACTGACGCCATGCCAATCGCCGCACTCGTACTGCTGCTCGCCGCCGCCAGTCCTCCGGCGATGGTCTGCACCTCGGTGCTGCCGGCGCAGGGCGAGCGCAACGCCGGCATCGACGAGGACCGCGATGGCATCCCCGACTCCGACGACTGGTGCGCGCAGTCGGCGCCCGGCGCGCGCGTCGCGCCCAACGGCTGTGCCGACTGGGAAGTGCCGGTCGATTGCGTGCCCGAGCCGGTGATCCCGCCGCCGCCGGCGCCGAAGGTCGATGCCAGGGATTCGGACGGTGACGGCGTCGACGACTCGGTCGACCAGTGCCCCGGCAACTTCCGCGCCCCCGCGGTCGACGCCCGCGGCTGCGTCCTGCTCGAAAAGTTCGTGCTGACCGGCGCCAGCTTCGAGATGGGCTCGGCCGCGCTCACGCCGGAGGCGCGCGACCCGCTGCGCATGGTCGTGCTGGCGATGAAGGCGAACCCGGGGCTGCAGGTCGAGGTCGGCGGCCACACCGACTCGATCGGCCCGGACGGCCTGAACCAGCGCCTGTCGCTGCGTCGCGCCAGCGCGGTGAGGGATTTCCTGGTGGGCGAGGGCATCGACGCCGCCCGCCTGACCGCCCAGGGTTACGGCGAAACCCAGCCGGTCGACGGCAACGACACCGCCGCCAGCCGCGCCAACAACCGCCGCGTCGCCTTCAAGATCCTCGGCGGCGGCTGATCCTACTTCAGCAGCACGTCGGCCGACTCGGCCAGCTTTTCCTTGGCGTGCGCGTAGCCGCGCTCGATGATCTCGTCCATGCGCTTCCAGGCGAACATGCCGATGCCCAGCACCGGCATGCGCAGGTACAGGTCGGCGTTGGCGGCGCGCAGGCGCGTGCCGCTCTCGCTGGTCATGGTCGCGGTGCGGAACAGGATGTCGCGCAGGTTCGGCGGGTCGCCGGGCCCGGTCCAGTTGAGCAGCCCCTCCGGGTCCGGGCCCTCGATGCCGGGCGCGCGGATGTCGCCCTCGGTCGAGACGTTGGAGGCGATGATCGCCCCGCGCTCGAGGTTCTGCATGATGTCGGTCGGCAGCGAGTTGGCCACAGCGCCGTCGGCCAGCAGCTCGCCCTTGTAGACCACCGGCGGCGCGATGCCGGGCACCGCCATGCTCGCCGCGATCCACATCTCCAGCGGCCCGGCGTCGTGCACCATGGCGTTGCCGCGCGTGAGGTTGGTCGAGACGCAGAACCACGGCATGCGCAGGTGCTCGATCAGCTGCTCGCCGAAGATCTCGCGCAGCCGGCGCAGGAACTTGCGCCCCTTGATCAGCGCGATGCGCGGGAACATGTAGTCGTTCAGGTAGTTGTGCGTGACGAAGGTTTCGCGCAGCACCCGCTCGATCTCGTGGCTGGTGTAGCCCATCGCCACCAGCGCTGAAATCAGCGCACCCATGCTCGAGCCGCCGGCGAGGTCGATGGACAGGCCGCGCTCCTCGAGCGCGCGCAGCAGCCCGAGGTGCGCAAAGCCGCGCGCGCCGCCGCCGCCGAGCACCAGTCCGATCGCGCGGCCGGTGAGCTGGCGCGTCAGCGCCGCGAAGTCGCCCGCGTTGCCGGGCCGCACGAAATAGTGCGAGCGCGCTGCGGCCAGCGCCTTCCACGCCGTCACCGCGCCGCCGGTTTCGTCGGGCCCGCGCAGGATCACGAGCTCGGCCACCGCGAAGATGCCGGAGCGCTGCAGCGCGTCGAGCATCGGCGTCGTCACCGGCGTCTCGCTGGCGCGCAGCACCACCAGCACGCGATCGGCCTGGCGCATGCAGCGCGCGGCCCAGGCGTCGGGCTCGGTGCCGGCGGCGTAGACCAGGTAGCGGTGGTTGCGCTCCAGCTTGTTGAGCCATTCGACCAGCCGCGCATTGTTGTCGCTGTCGTTGAGCGGCGTGGTGGACATCGCCTCGCCCAGTTCGCGGTCCACCGCTGCGGCGTCGACGATGCGGCAGGTGTCGAGCGTGGCGAGCCGGCCGTGCAGCGCGCGCGACACGGCGGCCGCGTCGGCGCCCGGCGTGCCGGCGATGACGGCGAAGTTGCGCGCGCTGCGCGCCGACGACAACTTCTGCTCGCGCTGGTTCTGGCGCAGCCGGCCGATCAGCACCTTCGTGATGGCCACCAGCGCCGCCGGGTTGGCGAGCAGGAACTCCATCAGCGCATCGCGCCGGATCTGGATCAGCTGCGAGTCGCGGATCGCTTCGATGGTCGCAGTGCGCTTCTCGCCCGACAGCATGCCGACTTCGCCGATGGGCTCCAGCGCGCCGATCACGCCGGCGAAGCGGTCGCCGATCATCACGCGCAGCCGGCCGGTGGCGACGATGTACAGGTGCTCGGCCGCCTCGCCCTCGGTGAACAGCCGCTCGCCGCTGCGCAGCGCCATCGACGCGGCGATGGCGGTCAGCGCATCGAGTGAGGACGTCGAAAGGCTGGCAAACAGCGCGCTTTCGGCGAGGACGGAGCGAAGCTCCATGCAGCCCCCTGAATTGTTGCTACGAGTCTAGCTCAGGGCACCCGCAGGAGCGCCTCCCAGGCGCGACGGGATTGGCGCCCAGGGGTGTCGCGCCAAGGTGGCGCTCCTACGAGCTGCCCAGCACGCGGCGCTCCAGCACCGGCACTGGCATCGGACCCGCGCCGAGCACCCGGTTGTGGAATTCGCGCAGGTCGAACGCATCGCCCTGTTGCTGCTTGAGGCGGTCGCGCAGCTCGACGATCTTCATCATGCCGGTCTTGTAGGCCAGCGCCTGGCCCGGGTTGACCAGGTAGCGCTCGATCTCGGCGATGCTGTCGCCCTCCGGCTGGCCGGTCTTGTCGAGGAAGTAGGCGAGGGCCTGCTCGCGCGTCCAGCGCTTGTGGTGCATGCCGGTGTCCACCACCAGGCGCACCGCGCGGAACATCTCCGCCTGCAGCCGGCCGAGGTTGTCGAGCGGGTTCTTCTGGAAGCCGAGCTCCCAGGCGAGCTGCTCGGAATACAGCGCCCAGCCTTCCACGTAGACCGTGAACAGCGGCAACGTGCGGAAGGTCGGCACGCCCTTGAGGTCCTGCGCGATGGCGATCTGGAAATGGTGGCCCGGCACGGCCTCGTGATAGGCCAGCGTGCGCATGCCCCACTTGTAGACCTCGCGCACGTCGCGCAGGTTGGCGTAGAAGATCGCCTTGCGCGACTTGTCCATCGGCGCCGGCAGGTAGTGCGCTCCCGGCGCGGTCTTCTCCCGGAACGGCTCGATGCGCTTGACGTCCACGCCGACCGCCGGTTTCAGCGCGAACGCGCCGTCGAGGCCCGCGCTGATCTCGTCGATCATCTTCTGGAAGTCGGCGAGAATCTGTGCGCGGCCCTCGTCGCTGTCCGGGTAGAGCTGCGCCGGATCGGCCCCGAGCGTGGCCAGCCGCGCGCCGACGCTGCCTTGCGCCAGGCCCTGTTCGCGCAGGATCGCGTCCATCTGCGCCTCGATGCGCGCGACTTCGGCCAGCCCGGTTTCGTGCACCTGGTCGGGCGTCAGCGGCACCGTCGTGTGGTTCTTCACGCACCAGGCGTAGAACTCGTCGCCGTCCGGCAGGGCCCACACGCCGTTGTTCGCGGTGGCCTTGCCCGTCAGCGACTCGAAGTACGCGATCAGCGACTGGTACGCCGGCACGACGGCCTGCGCCACCGCCTTCTCGCCGGCGGCCAGGATCCCGGTCTTCTCGTCGGCGGACAGGCCTTCGATCTTCTCGACCTTGTCCCTGAGGTTCGTGTACAGGACGTGCCCGGTCGGCGCGGGCTTGACGAACTCGCGCATGCCGTCGAGCACCTTGTCCACCGTGAACTTCGGCGGCATGATGCCCCTGGATTCGCGCAGCCTGAGACCCTCCAGCACCTGCCCGAACTTGACCGGGAATTTCTCGAGGCGCGCGATGTAATCGCGCGCGCCTTCGGCGTCGTCGATCTGATGGATGCTCAGCATGAAGGTCGGCAGCCCGTTCTGGATGCCGAACAGCTGGTTGACGGGGTAGTTGTGATACATCCACCGCTCGCCGTCGACCTCGTTCTGCAGGTACCACTCGAGGATGTCGTAGGACTGCCCGTCGGTCTCGTCGAGGCCGGCGCGATCGTAGGCGTGCAGCGTGTCCAGGTTCTCGCGCACCTCGGCGGCGATCTGCAGCTCGCGCGCGACGCTGGCGTCGGACAGCTCGTCGTTGTGGAAGTCGATGCCGAGCGGCTCGAGGATGCGCAGCTGCGACAGCGTCTCGGGGTCGTCCAGCACCGCCTTCAGGAAGGCCTTCTCGAAGAAGATGTCGATCGAGAACGGCTTGAAGTACCAGACCTGCACGAAGGCCACGCCGGCGAGCAGGACCACGCCGGCGACGAGGCCGCCGAGCACCTTGAGTAGCGTCTTCATCTAATCTCCTCGAGGGTTACCACCCGCAGGCTTGGCCCTGGTTCTGTTCCTTCAGGTAGCCCAGCAGCGGCGTGAAGTACTCGATCAGTGCCGAGGCGTCCATCTGCTTGGTGCCGGTGAGCTTCTCCAGCGTCTCCGGCCAGGGCCGCGACGCGCCCTGCTTGAGCATCTCCATGTATTTCTTGCCGGCGTCGGCGTTGCCGTAGAAATCGCACTCGTGCAGCGGACCCTGGTAGCCGGCGGTCTCGCACAGCGCCTTGTAGAACTGGAACTGCAGCACGAAGGCGAGGAAGTAGCGCGTGTAGGAGACGTTGCCGGCGACGTGGTACTTCGCGCCGGGGTCGAAGTCGTCCTCGCTGCGCGCCAGCGGCGCGCTGACGCCCTGGTACTGCTCGCGCAGCTGCCACCACGCGGCGTTGTAGTCCGCGGGCTTGACCGCGCCGGAGAAAACTTTCCAGCGCCACTGGTCCACCAGCCTGGCCCACGGCAGGAAGGCGATCTTGTCGAGCGCCCATTTCATCTGCGAGTTGATCGTCGCCTTCGGGTCGGACTGCTGCGGCGGCACCAGGCCGATCTTGTGCAGGTGGCCCGGCGTCAGCGACAGCGTGATCGTGTCGCCGATGGCTTCGTGGAAGCCGTCGTGCGCCGCGTCCTGGAAGATCGGCGGCAGAGCGTTGTACATCGGGTCGTAGTACAGGTGGCCCAGCTCGTGATGCAGCGTGGACAGCTGGTCCTCGTCGGGTTCCACGCACTGCTTGATGCGCACGTCGCCCTGCATGTTCATGTCCCAGGCGCTGGCGTGGCACACCACGTCGCGGTCGCGCGGCTGCACCAGCAGCGACTTCTTCCAGAACGACTCCGGCAGCTTCGGCATGCCGAGCGAGGTGTAGAAGTCCTCGGCCACCCTCGTCATCGCCACCGCCTGGGCGGCGTCGGCCTCGTGCTCGAGGTCGGCGAGGTCCTTCGCGCCGGGCTTGCCCTTGAAGGCGGCCACGCGCTTCTTGTACTCGGTGTCGCGCTGCGCTTTCAGCGTCCCGGTGACGTCCAGGCTGCTGGTCGTCGCGAAGGGCTGCATCAGCGGGTACTGGTTGCTCCACTGCTGTGCCCACATGTTGCCGAGCAGGTGCGCCGGGATCTTGCCTTCCTTGGGCACCAGCCCGTCGCCGTATTTGCGATTCAGGCGCGCGCGCACGTGGCAGTGCAGCTCCTCGTACAACGGTTTGACCTGGCCCCACAGCCGCTCGGTCTCGACCTCGAACGCGGCCGGCGCCATGTCGTAGCCGCCGCGCCAGACCTCGCCGGCGTCGGCGAAGCCCATCTCGCGCGCGCCTTCGTTGACGAGCTCGACCAGCCGCACGTAATCGTCGCGGATCGGCCGCGCCGTGGCGTGCCAGCCGGCCCAGGCTGCGGCGATCTCGGCGGGCGGCGTCTTGCCGTCGGCATTGTTGACGATGCGCTCGATCTCCTGGAGCGTCAGGCAGCGCTGGTTGCCGGCCTTGTCGGTGTCGCACCACTTGCCGCTGCCGTAGTTGGCCTCCATGTCGGACAAGAGCTTGGCCAGCTCGGCCTGCTTGGCCGGATCCGACGGCGGCGGCGCGCTGACGTTCTTCAGCAGCCCCAGCGCGCGGGCCGTGGCGGGCGACAGGCCCTGAACGTCCTTGAAGCGCTTGGCCTCCTGCACCCACTTCGCGCGCAGGCCGAGGTACTCCTCACCAAACTTCGTCGCAATCATCTGCGAGTCTTCGGTGATGTAGGTCGACTGCAGCCAGCTGGCCGCGTTGAACAGCGGCAGCTTCTTGCGCAGCTCGTCGTTGATGCCGGCGATGAACCCATCGGCTTCCGCCGCCGTGGGCGGCGGTGGCGCCGGCTTGCTGCAGGCGGCGAGCGCGGCGACCAGCACGGCGATCGCGAGCCTCACTTCACGCCTCCCATCATCTTCTTGATCCAGGGCGAGGCGACCAGCATCAGCAGGCCCGCGCCGCCGCCGATGAAGGCCATCGTCAGGTACTGGTCGGGCATGTCGTTGACCGAGCCGGAGCCGACGTGGCCGCCGACCAGGCCGGCGACGAGGTTGCCGAGCGCGGCGCCCAGGAACCAGGTGCCCATCATCTGGCCGACGTAACGCGGCGGCGACAGCTTGGTCACGTTGGACAGGCCCACGGGCGAGAGGCACAGCTCGCCGAACGTGTGCAGCAGGTAGGTCATCAGCAGCCAGGTCGGCGCCACCTTGCTGCCTTCGCCCGAGGCGATGATCAGCTGCGCCGCGCCCATCATCACGAGGAAGCCGGTGCCGAGCAGCACCAGGCCCAGGCCGAACTTGGCCGGCGCGCTCGGATCGAGGTTGCGCTTGCCCAGTTCGACCCACATGTAGGCGAACAGCGGCGCGAACATCACCACGAAGATCGGGTTGGCCGACTGGTACCACGAAGCCGGGTGCACGCCGTCGGGGAACATGCCGCCGAGCAGCGCGCGGTTGGTGTAGTCCTGCGCGAACAGGTTGAAGGTGGTCGCGGCCTGCTCGAAGCCGGCCCAGAACATCGCTGCGCACAGGAAGAAGATCGCGATCACGCCCACGCGCCCGCGCTCCTCGGACGTTAGCCCGCCGAACAGCAGCACGAAGGCGAAATAAGCGATGCCGAGCCCGCTCATCGCCACGCCGACGCCCTTGGCCAGCTGCGAGACGTTGAAGCTGAGGATGCCGGCGAGCATCAGGACGATGACGATAGCGATGACGACACCCGCGCCCCACAGGATCTTGATGCCGCGCGCGCGGTCCTCGGGGCTGGTCGGGTGCGGCTCGAGGCCGGCGTCGCCGAGATACTTCTCGGTCAGCTTGTACTGCACCAGTCCGAGCGCCATGAACAGGCCGGCGCAGAAGAAGCCGCCGCGCCAGTTCCAGGCTTCGCCGATGGTGCCGGCCACCAGCGGCGCCAGCAGCGCACCCAGGTTGATGCCCGCGTAAAAGATCGAGAAGCCGGCGTCGCGCCGCGCGCCGGGCTGGTCCCTGTAGAGCTCGCCGACGATGGCCGAGATGTTCGGCTTGAGCAGGCCGACGCCGACGACGATGACGGCGAGGCCGAGGTAGAACAGCGCCGCGCCGCCGGGAATCGACAGGATGAAGTTGCCGAGCATGATGATGACAGCGCCCCAGAACACGGCGTTGCGCTGGCCAATCAGGCGGTCGGCGATCCAGCCACCCGGCAGCGAGCCGAGATAGACCGCGCCGGTGTACAGGCCGTAGATCGCGCCGGCGGCCTCGCGGCTCATGCCGAAGCCGGGATTGGCGCCTTCGGTTGCCGCGACCAGGAACAGGACCAGCAGCGCGCGCATCCCGTAGTAGGTGAAGCGCTCGAAAAACTCGGTCATGAACAGCGTCGCGAGGCCACGCGGGTGGCCGAGCCAGGTTGCCTGGTTCATTGCTGGGATTCCGTTACGGCGGCGCCGTTCGGCGCGAAGGGCGGTTGATACCCGATAACGTCGGCACCGGTCAATTGTGCGCCGCAATAACTTTGGCCTGGGCGGGGGCCGGTGTGCCCGGATCACGGAAGTAAAGCGCAGCCGAACCGGAGCCCCGAAGGGG
>JBOICR010000158.1:0-26525 GCA_050740195.1 Nevskiaceae bacterium
GTGACGACGTGGTCGCCGCTGCCGGCCAGCGCGTCGGCCGGCGCCGCCAGTTGCCAGCTCGCACCGAACACCGCGCGCTGCTCGAGCGCCAGCACCGCCGGGTCGCGGTACAGCGGCGCCGCCAGCGCGTGCGCGCGCTCGAGCGGCTCGGCCTGCAGCCACTCGGGCCGCAACACGGGCGCGCCCATCAGGCGTCGCCTGCGCGCGCGCGCGCCAAGGTCGCCTCGGCGGCGGGGCCCCAGACTTCCCACTTGTGACCGCCCTCGACTTCGGCGTAGTGCGCCGCTGGCAGCGCCGGCGCGGCCAGGCGCGAGGCGGCGAGCAGCTTGTCGCTGGTGCCGCACAGCAGCCAGACGCGGCGCGCGAGCGCCGGGTCGCGCGACCAGTCCTTGATTACGCGCCAGACCTCGCGCTGCCAGTTGTCGCCGTCCACCACCGCGGGCGCCGGCCCCGGCTCCCACTTGCGCACGCCGCCGGCCGCGCGCACTTCCTCGAGCAGCTCGTCGTCGCCGAGGAACGGCGCCATCAGCAGCAGCCCGGTGAGCTGGCCGGGGTGCGCGCGCTCGTACAGCAGCGTGCCCGCGCCGCCCATCGAGGCGCCCGCGAGCCACACCTTCGCGTAGCGCTTGCGCGCGGGCCCGATGACGTCCTGCTCGAGCCGCGACACCAGCGCGCCGTTGCTGTAGTACGCGAAAGTCGCGTTGGTCAGCAGCACGTCGGCGTGCGGCCAGGCGCGTTGCACGGCCTGCGCGAAGCCGCGGTCACGCATGCGCTCGGCGTTGTCGCCGAAGCCCGGCAGCACGACGACGGCTTCGGGCGTACCGTTGGGTGCAGGCGCCGGCAGGTGGATGGCCGAGATCGGCGCGTCTTCGTCGCCGATGACGATGCAGCCCGCCAGCACGGCTCCCAGCGCAGCCAGGACCCCAGGCTTCATTCGGATTCCCCGTGATGTGGCCGCCATCATAAGGCCACTAACCGCCTCGCCTCACGCGGCGCCGGCGCTCGGGAGCTGGTCGGCGGCGGCGACCCGGTTGCGGCCCAGGCGCTTGGCCTCGTATAGCGCGCGGTCCGCATCCTGCACGAGCTGCTCGGAACGATCGCCGCGCGCCGGCCGCAGCGTGCTGTGCCCGATGCTGACGGTCACCCAGCCGCCGACCGGCGAGTCCGGATGCGGGATCCGCAGCGCCTCCACCGACTCCCGCAGCCGCTCGGCCACCGTGTGTGCGTACTCGCTGCTGGTCTCCGTCAGCAGGGCCGCGAACTCTTCGCCACCGTAGCGCGCCAGCGCGTCGATGTCGCGTCGCATGGACGCGCAGAAGGCGCGCGCCAGCGTCTTCAGGCAGGCGTCGCCGGCCGGATGGCCGAGGCTGTCGTTGTAGGCCTTGAAGCAATCCACGTCGATCAGCAGCAGGGAGATCGGCTGGCCGCGGCGCACCGCGCGCCGCCACTCCAGCGCCAGCCGCTCGTTGAAGGCGCGACGGTTCGGCACGTCGGTCAGCACATCGACGCGGGACAGCGAGCGCAGCTGCTCCTCGAGTTGCTTGGTCTGCGTGACGTCGCGCGCCACCGCCACCACGTAGTCCCGCCCGGCGACGACAACGCGCCGGGCGCTGATCTCGAGGGGCAGCGCGGATCCGTCCGCCCGTCGCAGCCGCCAATGGACGCGCGCCGACCGGCGCTCGGCCAGCGCCCGCATGAACCGGTTCCAGTCGCGCTCTGGGTTCGGAGAGCCGAGCCGCGGGCGGACGTCCACGCCGATCAGCTCCTCCTTGCTGCGGCTGATCGCGGCGCAGGCGGCGGTATTGACCTGCAGCAGGCGGCCGTCGCGCGGATCCAGGATCACGAGCATGTCGTCGGTCTGGTCGATCAGGTTGAAGAACAGGTCCAGCTCGCGGGTCTTGTCCTCGAGCTTGTCGGCCATGTCGTTGAAATTGCGCGCCAGCGCCGCCAGCTCGTCCTCTCCGACCAGCGCGATCCGGTGCGAGCGCGCGCCACCGCCCAGCAGGCGCGCGCCCTCGTTCAGCGCGCTGAGTCCGCGCGTCAGGTAGCGCGACGTATGGAACAGCATGATTGCCGCCAGCACCCCCGACACCAGGAAAATGCCGACCGTCAGGCGGTTGGTGAGCCGCGCCACGCGGCTGGAGTGCAGGTAGGCCTCATGCGCGATGCGCTGCTCGATCAGCTCGAGCCGCGGCAGCAGATCGTCGAGCAGCCGCCGGGCCAGCGGCTCGGTGCGGACGTGCTCCGTCACCGCGGCGACGGCATCCACGCCGATGCTCGCCAGCAGCAGCCGCCAGCTGGCGAACAGTTCGCCGGTGACGCGCGCGAACTCGCGCACGTGAGGCTCGGCTTCGGGCTCGACGTTCTCCAGCAGCGCCGCGGTGCTGCCCTCGACGGTGCGTACGCCTTCGTCGAAGCTGTCGAGCGACCCTTGCGGCAACGGCGTGGCGCCGTCGGCCGTCTGCATGGTGAGTTCGATCATGCGTCGCAGGTTGATGACCTCCTGCCGCAGTCGCAGCGTGACCTGCTGGTGGTTGGCAGCCAGGCGCGCGATTTCCTGGGATTCGGTGCGCTGCGCCGTGGCCCAGAAGTGAAGGCCCAGGTTCAGCGCGAGCAGGCCGAGGATCACCTGGACCGAGAGCGCAAGCCGCCGGCGCAGCGTCATGCGGAGCTCACCGTCGTAACGCGTAGCCCCGTTCGCCCGGGGCGATGCCGTCGATGCGCAGCACCTTGTAGGCACCCCTCAGGTCGCGGGCATCCACCAGCGCCACCGATCCCGGCAGCGCCCCCACCAGCTGCAGCGTGACCGGCGCCGAGGGCATGGATTTCGGCCCGGTCACCGCCTCCGCGCGGAACACCTTGGCGATCCAGTACTGCTTGAACTGCGATTCGGTCATGCGGTAGACCTGGTCGAGCAGCACCGCGCGCTCGGGCATCGGCGGGGCCGGCACCAGCAGGGTCACGCTGCGGCCCGAGGGCCAGTACTGGCGGTCGCCGAGAAAGATCTTGCGCAGCTCCACCAGGCTGATGCTGTCCACATCGACGTCGGCGCCGACGACGACGGCGACGTCGCCGGCCTGCGCCGGCAGCGCCGCGGCCGTGAGCAGCCCTGCGCCGAGCAGCGCGCCGAGACGCCGGTGGCGCCAGTCAGAACGCAAAGCTCACCTGCAGGTGGAGGCCGTCGACGGCCGGCGCGCCCGCGGTGCGGTCGCGCCGGAACTCGGCCTTGGCGGCGGCATAGTCGGCGAAATCGAAACGCACGCCGGCGATCGTGGTAGTGCGGTCGGTCACGGCCGCCGTCAGCACCGCGCCGCCCGCCGTCACCGTCGCCGCGAACGCCGCGTCGCCGGGCTCGATCTGCATGTCCTCGTAGCGCGCGTACGGCTTCCAGGCACTCGCGCTCCCCGGCAGTCGCCAGCCGGCCTGCGCGTACCAGGCATCGTGCTCGAACGTGGCGCCCGCGGTGTCCTCATGGCGGATGTGGGCGTACTCGGCGATGAACTCCGGCGTCTCCCGCAGCCACACCAGGAAGCCGGACACGATGTCTTCCTGGAACTCGAGCGGGGGCGCGGCGCGCACGAGGAACTTGTCGCGATAGTAGGAGCCGCCGAGCTGCAGGTCGTAGGCCGCGTCCGGGCGCACGAACAGGTTCGCGAGCCAGGCCAGGCTCCTGTTGGTGTCGCCGGCGTCGCCGGCGTCGTTGACGTCCTGACCGCGGCCGTTGCCGACGCCCGCCTTGTAGTTGAGATTGAGGCTGCCGCTCGGCAGCGCGCCTTCTGCCAGGGCGCCGACATAGTGCACCGGGATGAACTTGCCGCCGAACCTCGTCATCTCCGGCCTGGCGATCGTGGTCTGCAGCCATTGGCCGTGATGGAACGCCACGTTCCACCAGTTGACCGGCGTGTGAAAACGCCCGAACGACAGCTTGAACGCGTCGTTCAGGTCGTACTTCAGCAGCATGCGCTCGACCGCGACGCTGAAATTCGAAGCGGCCGTGGGGGTGGCGGGCCGCGCGGTCATGCTGACCTCGCCGAAGAACGTGAACCGCGGCGACAGCAGCGAGTTGAAGTGCAGCACGACCTGGCCTTCGCTGAAGCCCTTGGCGCTGCCGGGATCGTCGGAGAACGCGAAGTTGATGTCGGAGAAGCCGCCGATCCGTAGCGGCGACGGCCCGGGGTGCTCGTGCTCGGTCGCACCCCCCGACGACTGCCCGGACGCTGCGCCGCTCCACGCCAGACAGAGCATGAGCACCCCGAGGCTTCGAGCTGCATTCATTCGTCGTGTCCCCGTCGGCAGCCGCTGCGTTTCAGTATACCGGTGGAGGGGGCGCCCCCTGGCAAGCCTTAGAATGCGTCAGACCGATCCAGCTGGCGTCCAAGATTCCCCCGGCCCGCGTCGGCAGCATCGAAGTGCGGCCGGTCCGCCCGATCCGCGAGAATCCGCGGTCGGTCGGCGATCCGCTGCTCCAGAAAGACTGAAAGGAGATTTCCATGGCGAGTTACGTTGACGGTTTCGTGACCCCGGTGCCCCGCAAGAACTTGGCGAAGTACCTGCGCATGGCCAAGCTGGGTGGCAAGGTCTGGAAGGAGCACGGCGCGCTGCAGTACGTCGAGGCGGTTGCCGACGACGTGAAGGCGGGCAAGCACACCTCGTTCCCGCAGAGCGTCAAGCTCAAGAAGGGCGAGGTCGTCGTGTTTTCGTACGCGGTCTACAAGTCGCGCAAGGCGCGCGACCGCGTCATCGCCAAGGTGATGAAGGACAAGCGCCTGGCCGCGTTCATGGACCCGAAGAACATGCCGTTCGACGGTAAGCGCATGTTCTGGGGCGGGTTCAAGCCGATCGTCGAGCTGTAGTGGCGTTGAACCGCCGCGGCTAGAGGACCGGCTTGCCGTCGAGCACGAGGTTGACCAGCACGGCGTGGCCGTCGCGCACGCGCACTTCGGCCCAGGTGTTCGCCTGCGCCTTACGACTGGCCTCCGCGTACTCGCGCTCGACCTGCGGCGCGCGCGCCTCGGGCAGGTAGTAGCGGTCGAACGGTACGCGCACGATCATCGATGGCGGCGCTTCCGCCGGCTGCTCGGGACTGTGCAGCACGAACACGTCGACATAGTCGACGCCGCTCGGCCGGCGGCCGCGCAGCCGCACGAGGCGCGCGTAGCCGTCCGGGCCGGTGGCGAGCTCGGCGTAGGCCCGCTGCTCGTGGCGGAGCCAGTCCTTGGGGTCGGCCAGTGGCACCGGCACACGGTCCGCGGCGAAACCGAGCTGCACGTAGCGCCCGCGGAACGGATCGCCCGGATCCACCGGCGCGGTCTGGAATTTCCACAGCGTGCCTTGGCTGCGGGTCTGCTCGTGCTTGACGATGAGCGAGGCCGGCACTGCGACCTGCACGAGGCAGACCAGCGCGAACACAACTTGGCGCCAGCGGCTCATGACGTGGCCTTCACGCGCCGGCGCAGCCACAGCGTCGCGACGAAGAAGCCGGCACCCGTGACGATGAAGCCGACGCCGCGCACGACATAGCTGAGGTCGCTGTCGAAGAAGCGCACCAAGATCATGGCCGCGATCAGCGCGACGCCCTGGTTGGCCAGCCCGAACTGCGCGCGCGTCAGGCCGGTGCGGATCATCGCCGCGGCGAGCGCCAGCGCGTAGGCGTGGGCGAGGATCACGGCGAGCGGCGTGGAGCTGTCCGCCAGCAGCGGCAGCAGGAACATCACCGGCGCGAACACGCCGAGCAGCGGCGCCAACAGCCGGTCGCCGGCGCCGAATTCCAGCCACGCCAGCCAGCCCGCGGCGCCACCCAGCACCAGTGGCAGCACCAGCAACGAGGATTGGAGCGGCCAGTCGAGCTCGCGCAGCGCGTCGTCGGAGGTCGCGATCACGGCCAGCAGGAACACACCGAAGCGCCCAACCGAGCGCAGTGGATTGCCCCACGCGCCGTGCACGCCGGCGAAGTAGCGCTGGCCCGCAAGCGCGGCCGTGGCGGCCAGCGACGCATAGACCAGGAACAAAGCGTCGCGATAGTCGGAGTGGCCGACGAACACGAGACCGATTGCGACGGCGGCCAGCGCGGTGCGCAGCATCCACGCCACCCGCGCGCCGGCGGGGTCGAGCCGGATGTGACGCAGCAGGTGCGGCAGCGGCAGCGCGAACAGGATCAGGAACAGTGGCAGTCGCAGCGCGCCCGGCACCTCCTCGTGCGCGCGGCCCCACATCCAGTGCGCGCCAGCCATCGTCCAGCCGAGCGCGAGCAGCCAGCACAGCGAGGCGACCGCGCTGGAATCGAGCAGGTAGACCAGCGGAATCGCCAGCAGCAGCCAGGTCAGCAGGAAGCGCGGCAGGTCGCCGCCCATCTGGTAGGTCTGCGCGATCAGCGCAATGCTCGCGCCGATCGCGATCGCGGTGAACAGTCCGGCGGCCTCGCTCCAGACGCGGTCGCCGCGGCGCAGGGCCCACGCCGACGCGCCCTGCCCCGCGAGCAGCGGCAGCAGCGACAGCCCGACGCGCACGTCCGGCGTCCAGTTCTCCCAGTTGTGCGCGAAGATCAGAATGATGCCGAGGCCGACCAGCGCCGCGCCGCCGGTGGCGAGCAGGATCATGCCCCACCCCAGGCGCGAGCCGGCCTCCTTCGCCGCCGCGGCGTAGTGCGCGCGCAGGCGTGCCGCGGTGGCCTCGTCGATGACCTCTTTGCCGATCAGCTGCGTCAGCTCTTCGAGCAGCCAGGCCGCTTCTTTTTGCATGGCCGGATTCTATCCCGCGATGCGATCGAAGTACTCGGCCATCTGCGCGCGCCGGCGCGCGTCCGGCAGCGGGCCGGCCAGCGCGGCCATATTTTCGCGCATGTGATCGACCTGCGACGTGGCCGGAATCGCGCAAGTCACGGCAGGATGCGAGATCACGAACTTCAGGAAGAACTGCGACCACGCGCTGCACCCGATCTCGCCGGCCCACGGCGGCAGCGGCTTGCCCTCCACCCTCTCGAAGAGCTCGCCGGTGCGGAACGGCCGGTTGATGATGACCGCCTTGCCGCGCGCGGCCGCAGCCGGCAGCAACTGCTTCTCGGCTTCGCGGTCGGCGATGCTGTAGCTGAACTGGACGAAATCGAACGCCGGCTGCTGCTCGATGAGCTCGAGTATGTCCTCGTGACGGCGGCCGTGCGACGTGGTCACGCCGATGTAGCGCAGGCGGCCGCCGGCCTTCCAGTCCTTCAGCGTCGGCAGGTGCGTCTCCCAGTCCAGCAGGTTGTGCACCTGCATCAGGTCGAACCGCTTCAAGCCCCACAGCCCGAACGACAAGTTCATCTGCGCGACGCCGGCGAGGCGCGTTGGCGTCCACACCTTGGTCGCGGCGAACATCTGCGTCGCGCCGTCGAGCTTCTCGCGGCAGTAGCCGACGGCGGCTTCCGCCAAACCGTACATCGGCGAGGAATCCACCACACGGCCGCCTGCTTCGAAGAACGAGCGCAGCACCTCGACGCGCAGGTCGCGTGCGTCGGTATACGGGGCGACGTTGAACGTCAGCCAGGTCCCCATGCCGATCGCCGGGATCGATTCGCCCGACGCGCCGATCGGCTTGAGCTGCACGGCGCGGCCCGGCGCCGCTACCAGCACACGCGAGCCGAGTGCCGCCGCCGCCGCGATGCCGGCGACGCCCTGCAGCACGCGCCGGCGCGTGGTCACCGCTCGATTTCCAGGTGCCCGATCGAGGGCTGCGGGATCAGCGACTTGGTCAGGCGCGAGAGGCCGTCGCTGATGAAGATGGCCATGACCGCCACGACGCCGGCGAGGACGATGCCGACCGCAGTGTTGCCCTTCTTCAGCTCCTCGCCCTCGTTGATGTTCGGCGTCAGCCGGCCCCAGAAGCGCAGCGACAGCGAGATCGTGTAGACCGCGACGACGAATACCAGGCCAAGGTGGGCGAGGATCAGCAGCAGCAGTTGCCAGCCCTGCACGTACTCGACGTCGGACGTGAAGTAGAGGCGCACCAGGTTCACGACCGGGAACACTCCTTCGCGCACGATCAACCCGGCCGACACCAGCAGCGACGCGGTCAGGATCGCCACGCCGACGTTGTTCTTCTTCATCTCCGCTTCGGCGTGGTAGTCGGGGTTGGTGGTGATGAACATCCGGTAGTTCACGTACACCACCAGCAGGCCGAGGCCGGCCGACAGCACAAACTCGAACAGCGCCAGCCAGGTCGAAATCCAGTTCATGGGCTCTCCTCTTGCTCAGAACAGCGGGTCGATGCGCACGTCGGACATCGTGGCGAGCGCGGCCTGCGTGGTGGGCGCGATCATGCCTGGCGGCAGCCGTCCCGGTCCGGAAGGCTCGATCAGCACGAAGGGCTCGCCTCGATACTCGATGAAGGCATCGCCCGGGCGCGGCACGCGCGCGATGCCGACCAGGTAGTGCCTGGGCACGTGGATGCCGATCATGCGCGTGCCGGGAAAATTCGTCAGGATCGCGGCGAGCAGCGCCGACTTGGTGTCGCAGTCGCCGAAGCCTGCGACCAGCGCCTGCGGCGGCGGGTAGAACCCGAGGATGTCGCGACCGCCCTCCTCCTTCGGTGGACGCTGGTACGGCAACGCCGACTGCACGAACGTGATCATGGCGCCGAGCTTCTCGTCCGGGCCGTAACCCTTCGCCGCGGCCAGTTTTTCGAATTCGCGCGCCAGCGCCCGCAGCCGGCCGCGGTTGCGCTCGACGATGGCGGGCACGTCCACGTACAGGCGCCGCTGCCCGCCCACGGTGCTCCACGTCAGGCCGCGCGCGCGGAAATACTCGTCGAGGCGCCGGTCGTACTCCTCCTGGTTGCAGCCGCATTCGCGCGCCATCGTCTGCGCATCGGCGTTGGAAAACCCGAACTCGCCCATCGAGTCCAGCACCGCCTGCTGCATCAGCGAGAACGTCAGCGCCAGCGGGTCGCGGTTGAAATTGACGTAGCTCGCGCTGACGCTGTGGTTGCCCTGGGCGTCCATGGCGTGGAGGTAGTCGCGTGGCGAGGCCGCCCACGCCGAAACGGCGGTGCCGGCGAGCGCGCCGGACAGCAGGAGGTTCAGCATGCGCGGCATGAGAAATTCCCCTCGGGGCGGCAGCACACTACCATGACCGCCCGCACACTCGAGGGTCCCCACATGAAGCATCGGCGCCTGCTTTTGATCGCGGCACTGCTCGTCGCGTTGGGCCCGCCGGCGTACTGGGCGCTCGTGCTGCGCAGCCCCGCACCCGGCCCCGCGTTCGCGCTCGACCTCGCGCGCGTTCGCGCGCTGGCCGATTCGCTCCCGGGCGCCAGGCCTTCGGCGGTGCGCTACGAAGAAATCCTCGCGCTGCGCTTCGCCGAAGCGATGGTAATGGCCGGCGATCCGTGGAAAGAGACACCGATGCCGGTCTACGCGTACCAGCTCGTGTTCCCGGACCGCACGATCGTCGTCGACACGGCGCTGGCCAAGGCCGACGGCAAGCCCGAGTTCCTCGGGCTGCGCTACGACACGGCGGCCTATGAGCGCATGAACGCGGCTATGGCGAAGGCTTCCCAGATCCTGGTCACGCACGAGCACATGGACCACATCGGCGGCATCGCCGCGCATCCGCAGCTCGCGCGGTTGAAGCCGGCACTGCGGCTGACCGCCGAGCAGATCGCCAACCCCAAGGGCATGGAGCCGGTGAAGCTGCACGCCAACGCAATGATGGGCTACGAACCGCTGCGCTACGACGACCTGCTGGCGATCGCGCCCGGCGTGGTGCTGATCAAGGCGCCGGGTCACACGCCGGGAAGCCAGATGGTCTACGTGCGTCGCGCCGACGGACGCGAACTGCTGCTGTTGGGCGATGTCAGCTGGCGCCTGCGCAATATCGATGCACTACGCGAGCGCCCGTTGTTCATGACGCTGATGATCGGCGAAAACCGCGAGGCGGTGATGGCGCAGTTCGTGGCCCTGCACGCGCTGCGCGGGAGCGAGCCGGCCCTGGCGCTGGTTCCCGGTCACGACGGCGTCGCGGTCGAGGCGCTGGCCGCCGCCGGGACGCTGCAAAAAGGGTTCCAGTAACCGGCAACTGTGAGGCAGTTCTCAGATTTTCCCTTCGAAAACCGCCGGTTATCGGCCCCGGGGCTCCCGGCATCGGTTACTGTTGCAATGCGGAAATTGGTCACATGACCAACTCTGTCACCTCGTTATGATCTCGCCGCCATGAATCCATCGACTCCTTCCGCACCGGACAGCCACCTGCAACGCCTGGGCGCAGCTGCCGCAGCGGAGCTGCGCAAGACGGTGCGCAACGCGCTGGCCGACGTGTTCGGCAACTTCATGCAGAAGCTGCCGGCCGTGGTCACCGACGAGGTGGGGCGTGCGAGCAACCCGACCGATCGCCAGGCGCTGCAGGACCTTTCCAGGAACATCGGGTCGCAGGCTTCAGCGTGGGTCGAGTCGTTCGCCCGCCAGGTCGACCAGCACATGATCGGCGGCATCGCCGATGCGCTCGCCGAAGAAGCCGGCGTGCCGGCGGGCGCCGACGATTCGGTGGCGCTGGCCGGCGTCGAGCTGCGGGCCGAAGAGCGCTACCAGAAGCTGGTCACCGAGCTCGATGCGCGCCTGAACCGCATCGGCCTGATGATGTACGTGCCGATCTATTCCAAGGCCCTGGCCCCGGCGAGCTTGTGCCGGTCGCTCCAGGAGACGGCCGAGGCGATGCACTGGCCGCCGCGCTTCCGCCGCATGCTGCTCGAGAAATTCGATCAGCTGCTCGTGCCGCAGCTCGAGAGAGTCTACCGCCTGCTGATCACCGCTCTGACCCGCATCGGCGCCGAGGCCGTCAAGGCCAGCAGCGAGCAGTTGCGCCGGACCGGCTCGCGTCGCGTCATCAAGATGCCGCCGAAGGGCCAGCAGCCGATGCAGGCGCCGGTCAATCCGCGCGAAGTCGACGGCGCGTCGCTGGGCATGCTCGAGTCGATGGCGGTGAAATCCGACGGCGAGGGCTACACCGACGGCCTGCTGGCCGCCGACCTGCTCGCGCTCAACGACGGCAAGCCGCTGCCGGGCGTGGTGCAGGACCAGAGCTGGGTCCCGGTCCAGCGCATCTCGCTCGCCGGCCATTTCCTGAACGTCGTGATCTCCGACGCGATGGTGCCGGACGATCTCAAACCGCACCACGAGAGCGTGCGCTTCCCGCTGATGAAGTCGGCGCTGACCGACGACAGCCTGTTCACGTCGAAGACGCATCCGCTCGGCACGCTGATCAACGAACTGCTGCTGAAGTCGGCCACCTCGCGCATCACCGGCAACCCGGAGACGCGTCGCATGGCCGAGCTGCTGCAGCAGGTGCTGGTGCAGTTCAACCTCGCGCCCGAGTTCGTGCGCCAGGCGATGCGCAGCACCGCCCCGATCCAGGAAACGCAGATTCAGCGCTTCTTCGAGCTGCAGAAGCAGCAGGCGCAGCAGCGCCGCGACTTCGTCATCGCTGAAGCCAAGCGCTGCGTCGTCAAGAAGCTCGAGGAGATGTCGTTCGCGCGCAACATCCCGGCGCCGGGCCTGCGCTTCCTGAACACGGCGTGGGGCCCGCTGCTGACCAAGCGCCTGCTGCAGCACGGCGCCAACAGCCCGCAGTGGCAGCTCGCGCTGGAGCAGATGGACAAGCTGCTCGACCTGCTCGAGGCGCGCCAGCCCGGCACGGCGCCGACGGCCGAGTGGAAGGACCTGCTGCAGCGCATGGGCCACGCCCTGGTATCCGAGGGCATGGACCGCGCGAAGGTCACCGAGGCGCTACAGGCGCTCGAAGCCTCGCGACATACGCAGCTGGCTGAAGCGATCTAGCTCAGCGGCGGCCCTGCTGCGGCCGCCCTTCCATCCTCGTAGAGCGGCCGGACTCGTTGCCGGGCCCGCGACCAGAGTCGTGGCTCTGCGGCTGGCTGCGTACACTGCGCTCCGTCCCGGCGCGCTCGCCTGAGCTCCGGCCGCTGCGCTCCGTCCAGCTTCGCTCGCTCGAGCGCGGAACGCTGCGCTCGGTCCGGCCGCGCTCATTCGAGCCTCGGACGCTCTGCGACGGGCGGTCGTCCCGCCGCGCCTGTGAACGCCCGCGTGGCTCGCGATTGACCGATTCGACCGACGGCCGCCCCAGGCGGCGGTTGCCAAGCTCGCGCTGCACGTCCGTCGCGGTGGAGTGCGGCCGGCGCCGCAGCGATTCCTCCCGGCGCGACGGATTGCGGGGCGACTCGTTCCGCGGCGTCCGATCCACGCGGCGCGGAGGGCCGTTGCGGCGGTCGTCGTGGCGCCAGCCTGGGCGGCGATCCGAGTCGTGGCGCGAGCGGTGCTCGCCGACGCGGTCGCGGCGCACGTTGCTGTGGCCGGAGTAGCCTGGGGTCGGCGCGAAGAAGCGGTGCGGGCGCGTGACGATGACCTGCCGGTGCGGCCAGTTGAACCGCCCGAAATAGAACGTCGGTGCGAGGCGGAAGCCGAAGCCCCAGTAGAACGACGAGCCGTGGTAGTAGCTCGCCGGGCGGCCGGCCCAGAAGCCCCAGCAGTGCGGCGGGTAGTACGGCCACCACCAGGAGCCGTAGACGTACCAGGGGTCGTAGTACGGCACGTAGACCACGCGGGCCGCCGCCGGCTCCAGATAGATGTACTCACGCTCGCGCACGACGCGCACGTGCTCCAGCTCATCGAGGTTGCCCGCGGCATCGGCACGATCGCGCAGGTACTGCACGCGGTCCATCACGGCGCCTTCCTGGTCGAGGAACGCGGTGCCAAGGTCCTCGGTCCACTCCGGATCGTCGCCCATGCGCGCCAGCACGTCCGGGAATGCCACGAGCGCCTTGACGCTGGAATCCCAGTCGCGGCCCTCGACTGCGTTGACGGCCGCCTGGCCGGTCAGGTCGGGATGGCGGCGCGACCACTCGGCAGCCTCCTCGACTTCGTCGGGGACGGTCGCCGCGATCAACACGTGCGACAGGACGGCGTCCGGGTACAGCGCGATCGGTGCGAGCAGCTGGTCGAGCTCGGCGTCGGTGAACGGCGTCGCGGGGCGCGACACCGCCGCAGCGGAGACGAGTGGCAGCGCCAGCAGCATTCCGGCAGACCATTTGATGAAGGCTTTCATGACTTGCTCCTGCGAACGAATCGCGTCAGACCGAGCAACAGCAGCGGCAGCAGGCTCCAGGGGGCCAGCGCACCCGAGACGTAGACGTAACCGTCCGAGCCGTCGTCGATGTGGCCGTTGACGAATCGGACATCCGGGCCGCTCAACGTCGAGTAGCCGCCGCGGCCACCGACTTCGGCGACATCCAGGTGCAGCGTGTACTCGCCGGAAGGGACGCTCGCGATGGTGCAGTCGAACCCCGGCTGCGAGCGGTAGTCGCCCGCGTACACGCCGGCAACGGTCACGCGGCACAGGTTGTAGCCGGACGACGCCGGGCCGAAGCCGCGCGTGGCGTACAGCGTGAGCTCGATGGCGTTGGTGAAACGCGAGTCGATGCGGTTGTTGCGCAATTCGGCGAAATCCACCGACACTCGCGTGCCGCCGTTGTACGGGTAGATGTCCAGGGGACCGACCGCCTCGAGCCCTCCGCGCCACAGCATGCGCGGCGACAGCGTGCGCGCATCGTCGAATGTGCCTGGGAAGCCGTCGTCCTGCAGCAGGGCGTGCACGTAGTACTCGCCCGGCGCCGCGTCGTCGGCCTCCACGAGGTCGAAGAAATCGAGCAGGCTGCTGGAACCCGGAATCGCGCCGATCGGCGCCTCGGCCACGTCGGTGCCATCACCCGCCGGTGTAGCATCGGCCGTGAGCCATGCCGCCATCGACAGCGGACCGCTCGGCGTCGCGCCGGTGTTCTGTACGCGCTCGGCGTAAAACTCGGCATCGACGAACTCGAAGCCCTCGGAATCCACGTCGGCGACGTAGTAGTCGAGCGTGACTTCACCCTGCAACGAGACCTCCGCGAGCGCCACGGGCGCAGCCAGCGCCATCAGCCACCCGAGAGCCGGGGCCCACTTCCTGCGAACGCGTTGCGTGCTCATGACCCCTACTTTCGTGGGGGACGGCTGAAGGCAAGCTGAACGTGGCACCGGCCTTTTCGCCATCCATCGGCACGTCGCGCTGTGCGCCGCCAGGGAAGCCGGACGCAACCGCGTCGCCTGGCGTGTCGACCTAGTCGACCGGGATCACCTCGAAAGGCCCGCCTTTCTCGAGCGCGCGCCGGTAAGCCGGCCGTGCGTGCACGCGCTCGAGCCAGGCCTTGAGCCGCGGGCAATCGCCGAGGCCCGCGCGCGAGGCGGCCGCTTCCACCGGGAAGCTCATCTGCACGTCGGCCGCGGTGAGCTCTTCGCCGGCAAACCAGGGACCGCGCGCCAGTTCGCCTTCGAGGAACAAGAGGTGCTGGCGTAGCTGCGGTTCGAGGTAGCCGGCGTTGACCTTCGCGACGATCGCCTTGATCACCGGCTTCACGAAGAACGGCGCCTTCACCGTCTTGAGCCGCCCGAACACCAGCTTGGTGACCAGCAGCGCCATCAGCGAGCCTTCCGCGTAGTGCAGCCAGTACACGTACCGTGGGCGCGCCGCGCTGCCGACCGGTGGCGCCATCCGCCCGTTGCCGTAGCGTTCGATCAGGTACTCGATGATCGCGCCCGACTCGGCCAGCGTGAGCTCGCCGTCGGTGATCACCGGCGACTTGCCGAGCGGATGGATCTTCCTCAGCGACTCGGGCGCGAACATCGTCCGCGTGTTGCGCTGGTAGTGCCGCACCTCGTACGGAATCCCGAGCTCCTCGAGCAGCCAAAGCACGCGCAGCGAGCGCGAGTTGTTCAGGTGATGCACCGTCACCATGCGCGGGCAATCACTTCTTCAGCAGGTCCGTCAGCTTGCCCTTGGCCTTGTCTTCGAGCTTGCCGCGCTGGGCCTTCACATACTCCCGGGTCGCCGCCTGTACGGTGCTGTCGACGATCGGTCGCAGGATCTGGTTGGCGAGGTCCGCTGCGGCGGCTCCGCCCTGTTTTGCGCCGAGGTTCTTCAGCACCACCGGCGGGATCTTCAGAGTCTTGTCGAGGTTGAATGCCGGCGCCAGCGCGCGCGCCTCCGCGTTCTCGAAGCGGAACTCCTCGATGATCAGCTTCGTCTCCTGGCCGCCCGGGCTGGAGCCCGTCGACGTGCTTCCGCCCGCGCGCGCGACCGACTTCACGCGGTCGAGAATGGCCTTCAGGTTGGTGCGGCCCGCCGCGTTGAACTCGGCCAGCAGCCTGGGGCCGTCGATGACCACCGAGCGGATGCGGACCACGTCCGACGCCAGCGATTTCGGGTCCACGACGATCGCGATCTTGCCAAGGTCGAAAGCCTCGCCGTCCGAGTAGCCCTCGGGATTGCCGATGCGCAAGTCGTTCAGGCTGCCCTGACCGCTGAATACCGAGACGCGGGCGCTGCCGAGCGAAACCTCCGTGCCGGTCATGCGCGGGCCCTGCGTCTCGACCGCGCTCTCGATCAGGCGTCCCAGCCGGCCCAGCACGACGGCGGCGGCGATCCCGAGCACCACGACGATCGCGCCGCCGACAATCAGGAGTCGCTTGCTCATGGGGCCCCCGGTCCGGGCGAGGCCCGGGTCTCACACATTGCGCTGCACCATCGCGTGCCGGGCCAGCACGTCGGCCACCACCATGCTGACTTTCTTGCCCGTGGGCACGTGCAGGAACTCGTTGGGCCCGTGCGCATTGGAGTGCGGCCCCAGCACGCCGGTGATCAGGAACTGCGCGTCCGGGAACTTCTCGCCGAGCATGCCCATGAACGGGATGCTGCCCCCCTCGCCCATGTACGCCGCGGGCCGTCCAAAATACCGCGTCGACGCGCGGGCCACGGCCTGCTCGAGCCACGACGACAGCGGCGGCGCGTTCCAGCCCGTACCGGATTTGTCGGTCTCCATCGTGACCCTGGCCCCGTACGGCGGATCCTTCTCGAGCAGCTTCTTCAGCGCTGCGGCGGCTTTCCTGCCGTCCAGCGTCGGCGGCAGGCGCAAGCTCAGCTTCACGGCGGTTTGCGGGTGCAGCACGTTGCCGGCCTGGGCCAGCGGCGGCATCCCGTCCATGCCAGTGACGGCGAGCTGCGGGCGCCAGGTGCGGTTCAGCACCAGCTCGGCCAGGTCCTTCGTCACCGGCTTCATGCCGTCGACCAGCGGGAACTCGCTGTAGAGGGTCCGGCCAAGCAGCTTGGCGAGGGCCTTGGCCTGCTTCACGCGCTGCGGCGGAATCCTGGCGTAGAAAGCCTTCGGCTTGATGCGCCCGGTCTTCTCGTCCTCGAGCCGCGACAGCACCTGCCGCAGGATCCGGAACGACGAGGCGACCACGCCGGACGCCGCGCCCGAGTGCACGCCCTCGGTCAGCACTTCGACACGCAGGTTGCCGCCGGCCAGGCCGCGCAGGCTCGTGGTCAGCCACAGCTGCTCGTAGTTGCCGCAGCCCGAATCGAGGCAGATCACCAGCGACGGCTTGCCGATGCGGTCCTTCAGGTGATCGACGTAGAACGGCAGGTCGTAACTGCCGGATTCCTCGCAGGCCTCGATCATCACGACGCAGCGCGCCCGCGGCAGCTTCTGCTGCTGCAGCGCCAGCAGTGCGGCCAGCGCGCCGAAGATCGCGTAGCCATCGTCGGCGCCGCCGCGGCCGTAGAGCCGGTCGCCCTTGCGCACCGGCGTCCACGGCCCGAGGCCGTCGGCCCAACCGCTGAACTCCGGCTGCTTGTCGAGGTGGCCGTAGAGGATCACGCAGTCGTCCTCGCGGCCGCCGTTCGCGGCCGGCGCGTCGATGTAGATCAGCGGCGTGCGGCCCTTCAGGCGCACGACTTCCAGCGTCGCGCCGCGCAGCGCCGGCAGCTTGCTGCGCGCCCAGCCCTCCATCAGTTTCACCGCGTCGTCCATGTAGCCGTGCTCGGCCCATTGCGGGTCGAACATCGGCGACTTGTTGGGGATGCGGATGTACTCGGTGATGCGGGGGACGATTTCGTCCTCCCACAACGTTTCGACGAAGCGGGTCAGGGGCGCGAAGTCCATGCGGCAGTCTACCGTCCCTCACGCGCGGCGACTTATAGTGCCTGGGTCAAGCCATCGGGGGCCTCCATGGGGATCGGCGGCTCGGGCCATCGCACCGCTGCGGCGCTAGGCGCCGCCGTGATGCTGTGTGCCTTTCCCGCGCTCGCGCTGAATCCCGAACTCGCCATCACGCAGTACAGCCACCGCTCCTGGCGGCCGGGCCAGGAAGGCGTCGGCCTGCCGCAGAGCTCGGTGTATGCGATCCAGCAGACGCGGGACGGCTACCTGTGGCTGGCCACGCAGGAAGGCCTGGCGCGCTTCGACGGCGTGCGGTTCACCGTGTTCGATACGAAGACCACCGACCAGATCCGGCACAACGACGTCTGGACGCTGCTCGAGGACTTCGACGGCGCGCTGTGGATCGGCACGCGCGGCGGCGGCCTGACGCGCATGAAGGACGGGCTGTTCGTGAACTTCGGCCGCGAGCAGGGATTGTCGAGCGATGCGATCCAGGCGCTGTGGCAGACGCCGGACGGCAGCTTGTGGGTGGGCACCCGCGGCGGCGGCCTCAACCGCTTCAAGGACGGCGTCGTCACGGTGCTGACGACCAAGGACGGCCTGGCCAGCGACAACGTCTACGCGGTGCGCGGCGACCGAGACGGCAACCTCTGGATCGGCACCGACGGCGGCGGCATCAACCTGCTGCGCGACGGCGCGATCCGCTCGATCACCGCCAGGCAGGGCTTGTCGAACGACACGGTGTATGCCTTCCTCGAGGACCGCGACGGCAGCATGTGGATCGGCACCGGCGCGGGCCTGAACCACTACCGCGACGGGCGCATCACGATCTACCGCGCGCGCGACGGCCTGGCCAGCGACATCGTCAAGACGCTGCTGCGTGACCGCGACGGCAACCTGTGGATCGGCACCGAGGGCGGCGGGCTCAACCGCTTCGAGGACGGCCGCTTCAGCGCGTTCACGACGCGGCAGGGGTTGTCGAACGACAGCGTCATCGCGATCCACGAGGACCGCGAGGGCGGTCTCTGGCTGGGCACCGACACCGGCGGCCTGAACCGGCTGACGGACAGCAAGTTCATCAGCTATTCGACCGAGGAAGGGCTCCCCAGCGCCAACGCGCGCACGGTGCTCGAAGGCCCGGACGGCGCGATCTGGGTCGGCACCGTCGGCGGGCTCGCGCGTTACGCCGCCGGGCGGATCACCACGTTCACGCGGCGCGACGGGCTGTCGGCGGACGTCGTACCGTCGCTGGCGTTCGACCGCGACGGCGCGCTCTGGATCGGCACCGCCGGTGGCGGGCTCAATCGGATGAAGGATGGCCGCATTACGCACTACGGCAAAGCCCAGGGCCTATCGCACGACACGGTGTTCGCGATCCTCGAGGACAGCCACGGTACGCTGTGGGTCGGCACGCGCTCGGGCGGCCTGAACCGCCTCGAGAAAGGCCGCTTCCGCGCCTACACGACGGCCGACGGCCTCTCCAGCAACGACGTGCGCTACCTGGTCGAGGCGCGCGATGGCGGACTGTGGATCGGCACACTCGGCGGCGGCCTGAATCGCCTGAAGGACGGCACGTTCACCGCGTACACCCGACAGGCCGGGCTGTCGAGCGACCTCGTCTTTACCGTGCACGAGGACGCCGACGGTGCCGTCTGGGTCGGGACCAATGGCGGCGGACTGAACCGCTTCAAGGACGGCAAGTTCACCGCGTTCACGGCACGTGACGGCCTGCCCAACGACGTCATCTACGAGATCCTCGACGACGACCGCGGCGACCTGTGGCTGAGCACGAACCGCGGCATCGCGCGTATCGCCAAGAAGGACCTCGAGGAGTTCGCCGCCGGGCGCCTGCGCGCCCTCACTCCCACCGTGTTCGGCACGGCGGACGGCATGCGCAGCGCCGAGTGCAACGGCTCGCACCAGCCCGCCGGCTGGAGAGCACGCGACGGGCGGCTGTGGTTCCCGACCATCGCCGGCGTCACCAGCGTGGACCCGAGCCGCATGCCGATGAACCCGCTGCCGCCGCCGGTGGCGATCGAGGAGTTTCACGTCAACGACCAGGAATTGCCGGTCGGCGAGCCGGTTACGTTGCGGCCCGGCCGCAGCCGGCTCGACTTTCGCTATACCGCGCTGTCGCTGCTGGCGCCCGAGCGCGTGCAGTTCCGCTACAAGCTCGACGGCTACGACGAGCACTGGGTGCAGGCCGGCGCGAGCCGCGTCGCCAGCTACACCAACTTGCCGCCGGGCCGTTACGCGTTCCGCGTGGCCGCCAGCAACAACGACGGGCTGTGGAACGAGACCGGCGCGGTGCAGGAGTTCGAGCTGAAGCCCTACTTCTACCAGCGCAAGGCGTTCTACGCGGTCTACGGGCTGGTGCTGGGCCTGGCGGTGGCGATCGGCTGGCGCCTGCAGCGCCGCCGCGTGCGCCAGCTGCAGGCCCGCGAGCGCGAGCTGCTGCAACTGGTGCGCGAGCGGCGGATCGCCGAGGACGCACTGACCGCCGCCAACCGCGTGCTCGAGCGGCGCGTCTCCGAGCTGGCGCGCGCACAGGCCGAGCGCTCGGGCGTCGCCTACGTCGGTGCGCCGCCGCGCCACGACACGCAGGAGATCGACAAGCTGGTCGTCGACTTCAACACGATGCTCGGCCAGCTGGCCGAGCGCGAGGGCGAGCTGCAGGAAGCGCGCGACGCGCTGACGCAGGAGGTCAAGGAGAAGACACGCGCCAACGAAGACCTCGAGCAGGCCCTGATGCGCCTGCGCCTGACGCAGGCGCAGCTGGTGCAGAGCGAGAAGATGGCCTCGCTCGGCTCCCTGGTCGCGGGCGTCGCCCACGAGATCAACACTCCGGTCGGCGTCGGCGTCACGGCCGCCTCGACGCTGCACGAATGGGCCGTGCGGCTGCAGCGGCTGCACGCCGACGGCACGCTGACGCGCAGCGAGCTCGAGCGCTTCATCGGCGTGACCGGCGACTCGACCACGATCCTGATGACCAACCTGCAGCGCGCGGCTGAGCTGATCCGCAGCTTCAAGCAGGTCGCGGTGGACCAGTCCAGCGGCGAGCGTCGCCGCTTCCGCCTGAAGGCGTACATCGACGAGGTGCTGCTGAGCCTGGCGCCGCGCCTGAACCACACTGACCTCGCGGTGGCCGTCGACTGCCCGCCCGAGGTCGAGCTCGATTCGTACCCGGGCGCGCTGGCACAGATCCTGACCAACCTGATCACGAACTCGCTGGTGCACGCGTTCCCGGACGGCCGCCGCGGGCACATCCGGATCGGCGCGCGCGCGGAGCCCGGCGGCGTGGTGCTGCGCTATGCCGACGACGGTATCGGCATCGAGCCGGAGACCCTCAAGCGCATCTACGACCCGTTCTTCACCACGCGACGTGGCGCCGGCGGCAGCGGCCTGGGCATGCACATCGTCTACAACCTCGTGACGCAGCGCCTCGGCGGCACGATCGACGCGAGCAGCGTCGTCGGCCAGGGCGCGACGTTCGACGTGCGTTTCCCGCAGCAGGCCACGCCCGCCGCGGCGGCCGCGGCCTGAGCTGCCCTACTTCGGGGCGAGCTTCGCGCCGGTCGCCGACAGCCGGAAGATCATCGACTCGAGGAACGTCTTGTAGAAGCGCAACTGGCAGCCCTCGGAGCGCTGCTCGAGCCGCGCGCCGCTGACCTTCAGCGCCAGCACCCGGGTCTGCGCGATCACCGACGACGTGCTGCGCTGGTTCGGCAGCACGCCGGATTCGCCGTAGCAGTCGCCCTTCTCCAGCCGGTGCAGCGCCCGTCCCATGCGCCGGACCTCCGCGGTGCCGACCACGACGATGTAGAACGCGTTCTCGATCTCGCCCTCCTGCACGATCACCGAGCCTGCGGCGTGGTTGGACAGCGTGCTGGCGTTCAGCACCTCCTCGACCTCGCTGTCGCTGAAGCGGTCGAAAAAGCGCAGCGTGCGCAACGAGTGGCTGTTCTCGCGCCGGGCCTGCTGGCGTTCCTGCACGCGCAGCGCGTCGAACAGGCGCGCCAGCTCGCCGGCGAGTTCCTTGCCGGACTGGAAGCGGTCGCGCGCGCGCTTCTGCAGCAGGTTCGCCACGACCCCGCACACCGCCGGCGGAACGTCGCGGCGCATCTCCTCGACGCGCGGCGCCGGCGTGTGGGCGATCTTCGCGAACAGCTGCTTCAGGTCCGGCGCCCGGTACAGCGGGTGGCCGGTCAGCAGCTGGTACATGACCGCGCCGAGCGAGTACAGGTCGGACGCCGCCGTCAGCGGCTCCATCCGGATCTGCTCGGGCGACATGTACAGCGGCGAGCCGAGCAGGCTCTGCGACAGCGCGAAGCCACTGGCGGTGTCGGTGTTGATCTCGGCGATCGAGAAATCCATCAGTTTCGGCACGCCGCCGCCGGTGAGCATGACGTTGCTGGGCTTGACGTCGCGATGCAGGATGCCGCGCGCGTGCGAGTAATCCAGCGCGCCGGCGCACTTGAACACGATCTCGAGCACGCGTTCGACTGGCAGCCGCGGCCCGTCGGCCTGGCAGTGCGCGAGCAGGGTCTGCCCGTCGACGTACTCCATGACCAGGTAGAACAGCTCGCCTTCGGCCCCGGCATCGAACAGCGACACGATGTTGGGGTGCTGCAGCATGCCGGTGGCACGGGCTTCGGCGAAGAAGGCCTGGCCTTCCTCGGTCTCCTCCGGCGCCTTTTCTCCCTGGCCCTGGTGGCGGGCCAGCTTGATCGCCACGTCGCGGCGCACGAACGGGTCGTAGCTCTTGTAGACCACGCCGCCCGCGCCGCGCCCCAGTTCGCTGCGGATCAGGTACTTGCCGATGCGGTCCGGCACGCGATCGACCATCCGCCGCCTGCGCTCGACGGTGGAGACCATGAAGGTGGCCTCGAAACTTTTCGGGTCGGCGGGCTTTTGCACGTGCCGGTGGCTCCGGACGGGGGCGCGCGGGATTTTGACACAGCCCCCGCGACCGGCCCGAGAACCGGTCCGACTTGCCGGACCCGGCCGCAGCGCCTAGTCTGTCGGCGCGCAAGAGGAGCCAGGGCTGCCGTCAGAGCGGCCGACACGACATGACCCGCAGCACTCCCCCCGGCAAGAAGCCGGCACCGATCACATCCGACGACGCCTGGGAGCGGCTCACCCGCACGGCGCGTTTCGCCCAGGACGGGCGCGATTTCGATGACCCCGGCGACACCGATTCCTTGCTGAGCGGCCGGCGCCAGGACGCCGTACACGTCACCGGCACCTACCAGCGCAGCGAGATGCTCGAGCTGGTCAGCGCCTCGCTGGCCGCGGCACCGGATCGCGCCGACCTGTGGATGATGCGTTTCGAGGCGCTGCGCTCGATGGGCCTCAAGCAGGAGTTCCTCGAGGCGATGGTCCAGGGCTGGAAGAACAACAAGGTCTGCCGCCAGATCGACTGGGCAGTGCTGCAACAGATGTGGGGCGAGCTCGCGCCCGGCGAGCCGATGCCCGAGGCCATCCAGGTCCCCGGCGCGCAGGGTCCCGCGCCCAAGACCATCGCCCAGGCCACGCCGGCCGGCATCGCACAAATCCGCCGCTTCCACGACATCGCCCTGAGGATCGCCGAGCGCGAGCTGGCGATCCTGGGCAAGGCCTACGCGGTGCTGTGCGCGCGGCCTGGATTCGTCGAGGAGTTCGCCCGCAAAGTTGCCCCGCTGCTGCGCCGGCCCACGCCGCTGCAGCTCGCCGAGAACCTGTCGAAGAGCGCCGGCGAACATGTCCGCATCTATCTCAAGCGCGAGGACCAGCGCACGGTCTCGGCCGAGCTCGACCACGCCGCCGGCCAGTGCTACGTCGCGCAGCAGCTCGGCCGCTCGGCCGTCATTACGGCCAACGACGTCGACGGACACGCCCTCGCCGTCACCGAGATGGCGCCGCACTTCAAGCTCAAGTGCACCGTCGTCGTGCGCCCCTCCGACCTGCAGAACAAGGCTGAGCTGATTGCGAAACTGAAGGAGTGCGGCGCGCAGATCGAGGCAATGCCCGACGCCGGCATGCTCGGCGACGATCCGCGCGAGGGCGCGGTGCGCCTTTGGCAGAAGTCCGCAGGCGCCACGCACCTGGTGCTCAGCTTCGGCACGGCGCCGCCACCGTACCCGCAGATGGCCGCGACCTTCCAGTCGCTGCTCGGCCGCGAGACCGAATTGCAGTTCCGCGCGGTGTCTGCCACCGAACGCGCCCGCACGATGATCGCGGCGGTCGAAAGCGAGGCCGATTCGCTCGGCTTCATGCTGCCGCAGCTCGGCCGCAAGGACGTGGAGCTGATCTACGTCGAGCCGGAGCCGGGCGGCATCGATTCGTGGCGTGCCAGCGCGCGCATGCGCGCCTACAACGGCGCGATCCGCGAGCACACGCTGCTGTTCGGCACCGGGCGCATCGAGCACGTCGCGCTGGGCGACGCCACGGCGCAGGCCGCGCGCGCGCGCCTGAAGACCGAGAACATCGCGGTGAGCCTCGAGGATGCACGCGCCGTGGCGCTCACCTTGCTGATGGCGCAGCGCGACAAGGCGCCGCGCGACTTCGTCGTGCTCGTCGGCTGACCTGACCCGGGTGAAGGACGTCACGCCCGCGTGACCCGGCCCGGTCTACACTGGCATGACCGGGGGCAAGGGGAGAAGCGACACTGAAGGCCGACAAGTATCGGCGCAGCCTGAAGCGAGGAGAGTCCCTGTTCCGCCAGGGCGACCACGGCGACTGCGCCTACGTCATCGAGACCGGGCAGCTCGAAGTGTTCCGCACCAGCAAGCGCAAGCGCACGGTGCTGGCCCTGCTCGGTCCCGGCGAGGTGATCGGCGAGATGGCGGTCATCGACCACGGCCCCCGCACCGCCTCCGCGGTTGCCCGCAAACCCACCCGCCTGCGCACGATCACGCGCGACCTGCTCGAGAACAAGGTCGACGCGGCCGATCCGCTGATCCGCGTGATGCTGCGGCTGATCCTGCAGCGCTACCGCTCGGCGGTCGATGGCAAGCGCAGCGGCGGCGGGCGAGCCGATAACGCGCGCAAGGCGGCGCTGTCGCGCGTGAAGTTCGCCCAGGAAATCGAGCAGGGCATGGAGCGCGAGCAGTTCATGCTGCATTACCAGCCGATCGTGAACCTCGAAAGCATGAAGATCGCCGGCTTCGAGGCACTGGTGCGCTGGAATCACCCGACGCGCGGCATGGTGCCACCGTCGGAGTTCGTGCCGGTGATGGAGGAAGGCGAGCTGATCCAGCGGCTCGGGCGCTGGGTGCTGAAGAGCGCCTGCGCCACCGTGAAACGGCTGAACGCGCGCATCATTGGCGCAGAACCGATGTTCGTGTGCGTGAACCTGTCGGGCCGCGAGCTGGTCAACCCGACCGTGATCGACAACATCCAGGAAGCCCTGCGCACGACCGGCGTGCCGGCCAAGTCGCTGCGCGTCGAGATCACCGAGAGCGCTCTGGTCAGCAACCTCGACTTCGCGGTCAGCGTCATCAGCCGTTGCCGCACCATGGGCGTGGCAGTGGCGGTGGACGATTTCGGCACCGGCTATTCCTCGCTGAACTACCTGCGCCACTTCGCCGTGGATACGCTGAAGATCGACCGCTCGTTCGTGCGGCCGGTGCATACCGACGAGGACAACCGCAAGATCCTGCGCACGATCCGCGACCTCGCCCACGCTCTCAACATGACGATCGTCGCCGAGGGCGTCGAGGACCTCGGCCAGATGCGCATGCTGCGCGACCTCGGCCTGGAGCACGCGCAGGGTTACCTGTTCTCGCGGCCTGCCGGCGAGAACGAAGCGGCGAACATGCTGTCCGCGCCCTGGCCGTGGGCGTTCGACCGCAAGCTCGCGCATCGCCCCGACAGCCGTCAGGCCCTGGTCGCCACCCGCCCGCAGCATTGACGGACAATGGGCGGATGGCCGCCCCCGTCCACGACGCCGTCACCGCCGTGCTGCTGCACGGTGACGAGCTCTACCTGGTCGAGCGCAATCCGGCGCTGCCGGCGTTCTCCGGCTACCACGCGTTCCCCGGCGGCAAGGTCGACCGCGAAGACACCGACGAGCCGCTGGCGCATGCGCTGTTCGGCGGCCACCCGCCGCGGCTGGTGCGCGCGCTGGCGCGCGAGCTGCTGGAGGAGCTCGACTTCGACCTGTTCGGCGCCGCCGAGCGCGGCCACGTCGCGGAGCTGGTGAACCTCGGCGAGATCACGACGCCGGCGTTCGTGGCGCTGCGCTTCCGGACCTGGTTCTTCAAGGTCGTTCTGCACGAGCGGCCGACCTTCACGCTCGATCGCGGCGAGGCGGTGAACGCCGCCTGGCAGCCAATGGCGGAGTGGTCGCGCCGTTTCGCGACCGGCAAACTGCTGGTCGCGCCGCCCACGCGCCTGGCGATCGAAGCTCTGGGCGCCGATCCCGCGCTGCGCGTGCTGCCGCCGATCGTGCCGCCCGGGTTCGACGAGGCGCGCGACCTGATATGGATCGAACCGCTGGCCGGGCTGCGCATCCTGCTGGTGCGCTCGAATACGCTGCCGCCGGCGACACACACCAACGTGTTCTGGCTCGGCGGCAACGGCGCGCCGCGGGTGCTGATCGATCCCGCGCCCGCCGACCGCGACGAACTCGAGCGCCTGTGCCGCCGGCTCGACGAGTTCGGAGTCGATCTCGTGTTCCTGACCCATCACCATCCGGACCACCGGGAGTACGCCGACGAAATCGCGCGCCGCTATCGCGTGCCAATCGGCGCCTCCGCCGACAGCCACGATCGCATCGTCGCCAAAGCCGGGGCGGGCTTCTTCGACGGCCTCGAAGTGCGGACCTACGGCGAAGGCGACGAGTTGACGCGCTGGCAGGGCGAGACGGTGCGCCTGTGGGCGGTGCCGGGCCACGACGAGGGCCAGCTCGCGCCGATGCCGGAGTCGCGCGCCTGGTGCATCGTCGGCGACCTGATCCAGGGCATCGGCACGGTGGTGATCGCGCCGCCCGAGGGCAACATGCGCAAGTATTTCGCCTCGCTCAAGCGCGTCATCGCGCTCGATCCGGCGGTGATCATCCCGTCGCACGGCCTGGCGCTGGGCGGCACGCACTACCTGCGGTCGGCCTTGCGCCATCGCGAGGAGCGCGAGTCGCAGATCCGCGCGCGGCACGAGTCGGGCCAGAGCGAGGACCAGATTCTCGCCGAGGTCTACTCGGGGATCGACCCGCGACTGCTGCCGCTGGCGCGGATGAACATCCGCAGCCACATGACCAAGCTGCGCGAGGAAGGGCTCGTCTCCTAGCGCTGCTTTGGGCCGGTGTGCCCGACTCACTCGAAGGAGCGCGTCGGGACCGATGTGCCCGTCTCGCTACATGGCTCGCTCGATGCCCGCGCTGCTCGCTCCGCCAAGTCTCCGCTCGCTGACGCGCGGCGACGAGGCGAGCAATCCCCGGAGGGAGCCACACCGACCCGCTCCTTCGAGCGAGCCATGGAGCGAGCCAGGCTCCCGACCTGCGCCTTGAGCACGCGGGGCTCAGGCGGCCCGTCCGGTAT